>JAJBTR010000289.1:0-6198 GCA_020860745.1 Lachnospiraceae bacterium
CACTATAACAATGTATCGATTATTTCAACCGGCCGATACTATGCCGGATCCGGTTTTATCACCTTTCACCTCGGCTGAGCTAATCAGAAATCAGTGAAATTCTTCTCTTTTCTCTTCTCGAGGAAAGCCGTCATACCCTCAATCTTGTCATGCGTCGAGCAGGTCAGACCAACGAGATTTGCCTCGTACTCCACCGCATTTTTGATGTCCATATCGTAGCCGTTGTTAATAGCAGCCTTTGCAAGGGATACCGCGTAGCTGGCGTTGCGTGCGATCCTGCCCGCAAGCTTTTTCGCCGCGGTCATCAGCTCCTCCTGGGGAACCACCTTGTTGACCAGACCGATGCGATACGCCTCCTGCGCGTCGATATTTGTGCAGGCAAAAATCATCTCTTTCGCGCGTCCCATGCCGACCAGACGGGCCAGTCTCTGGGTGCCGCCGAATCCCGGAATAATACCGAGGCCTGTCTCCGGCTGTCCGAACAGCGCATTCTCCGATGCGATACGGATATCGCAGGCCATGGAAATCTCACATCCGCCGCCGAGCGCAAAACCATTCACCGCTGCGATGGTCACCTGGCGCATATTCTGCAGTTTGAAGAAAGGATCTGATGCCCGCATACCAAACGCGCGTCCCTCCGCACCGGTGAAGTTCACCATCTCAGAGATATCTGCTCCCGCAACAAAAGCCTTCTCTCCGGATCCGGTCAGAATTACAACTTTGATCTCATCATTCGCCTCAATCTCTCCGAGCACCTGGTTCAGCTCCGTCAGGGTCTCACTGTTTAAAGCATTTAACGCCTTTGGACGATTGATCGTAAGGACCGCGATGGGGCCTTCCACTTCCAGCAATAAATTATTCATGGTTTTACCTCCTGATCATAGATTCCGTTTTCAAATCGCTGGGAATATTATACAACAGTTTTGTTAAAAAATAAACAAAAACTTTTTCGTATTCTTGCAGACAGGAACGAAAGTTACTTTTCAAAGATAACACACTCCGCGGAATTCACACAAAATGCAAAAAAACAGCTACAATATATGTTCCGCCAGGAACTTCGCCGCGCCATCCTCATCCGCAGTATATTCCGTAACATATGCCGCATTTTCTTTGCAGGATGTCGATGCGTTTTTCATCGCCACCCCGATGCCGACAGATTTGAGCATCCCGGCATCGTTCTCGCCGTCGCCGAACGCGATGGTCTCCTCCGACGAAACCTGCAGCTGCTCCAGGACATACGCCAGCCCCGCCGTCTTCCCGGCCGCCGCGTTGGAAAGCTCCAGCCGGAATGGAACAGACGACGTGATATGAATCTGCTCCACATTGCGGCGGATGGTATTCTCCACCATACGGAAAAGCCCGCTGTCCTTCAATATGGCATCCAGTGCATCCAGATTTTTCGCATTTTCATAGATAAAATCAATGATAAACCGTTCCGGCCACCGTGTCTGCTGAATATAAGAAACCACATCCCGCGGAATTCCAAAGCGGGAAGGTTCCCTGACATAATCCGCAGCAGCGTGGGCAGCGCCGTCCACAACCGCTTCATAGGAAACCTGTCCCTCCATAAAAAGATGTCCCAGACTGCTCATGATTTTCCGGACATCCCTGGCATTTAACAGCCACTGATGAATCCGCTCACCAGTCCGGACATCGTAAACCGCGGCTCCGTTTGAAACCACGGCATATGTAACGCCCTCCAGCTCACGGATAGCGGCAGGAAACGAAGCAAACGCGCGCCCGCTCACCGGAACAAGCGCAATCCCCCTCTCCCGGGCTTTCCCAAACACTTCCGCTGTATACTTGGATAATTCTTTTTCATGGTTCAACACGGTATCGTCCAGGTCGAACGCGATACACCTAACCTTAGAAAAATCTGTCTGCATGAAATACCGCCTTCCTTTTCATTTTTTCAAAAGCAGATTCGACCGCCCTGTTCAAAGAATCCTGTCAAACTATTATCTGAACTGATGATTCTCCTCATCGTAAATATAGCCGATTGTGCGCAGCGACTTTATGATTTCATCCGCATCTGTCATATAATCCGCGGCCAGCTCAGAAAGCGAGGGATATCTGTCCCTCAGCTGCGTGTTCACCACACTGAGCAGCATGACCGGATCTTTCGGTAAACTCATCTGTGATTCCCCTTTCTTTATTTCTGTTAACATTTCATTCCGGATAATCGGCAAAAACAACACAGGATTCGTCTATCCACACCAGGTCAGTCTTTCCTGATCTCGAACAAATACCGGCCATCATAAATTTTCTCCGTGACCGCATCCTTTCCGAACAGCCTGATCAACCGGATCACTTTGTACGCGTAATCCTCCCGGTCCGCACAGTAAATAACCGTTTTCGCCGCAGCGGCGTCCAGCTCACGGATCAGTTCCGCATCGCCCGCCGGGAACGAATACCCAAAATAGTAAAACGTCACCGGCACCGGATTGCCGCTCTCGTCAACCGGATACAACTGTGCCCGGTCCGGCTGCCCAATGAACTTCATCAGCTTCTGAAAATAATTCCTCAGATAAATCCAGTCAGCCGGTTCTTCCGCAAGGTCCGGGCTTCCCAGAACCAGATTCACCGGCATACTCCCGGCTTTTCCTTTTGCGTAAAAAACCCGTTCCTCCGGCACGCCGCAGCGCTCCGCCGTATCCGTAAAATTAAAATTAATCACGTAGTCCGGGCGGATTTTGTCAAATCCCTCAGCTTTAAAGACAGCATCTGCCGCTTCGCAGAGCCCCGGCCGTCCCGCAGCCCCGGCACCGTCAGATACACCCACGCATGCCGTCAGATAAAGATCCAACGCAGCCGTAAAGCTGTCCAGTTCCCGCCGCGCCTCGGCCGCAAGCGCAGTTACGTTCAGCCTTTTTTCCGGAGTGATAAACTGCTGGCGCAGCTTGAAAAGTCCGCCGGACGGGTCGTCATACACCTGCTCGAATATCCGCGCAAAATGTTTGAAAATCTGCAGGTCATTGTAGGAAAACAGCCCGCCGATGATATTGTAGGAAGCGGGGTCATACTCCGGATCCTTCTGATTCTCCACCATCACCGCCTGAAAATGAGCCAGCGCCGCGACAATATTATCCATCTCCCCCTCAAACCAGGTCCAGGACAGGTCCTCTGACATGGTAAAATGATAGTGACGGAAAAAACCGTTCACATTGCAGAGCTCCGTCAGTCTCGTCTGCACTTCGTCACGCTGGTCTTTGCTCTGCGCAAAGGCATCCTCCACGCACCGGATAAAATCCATGTAACCGGTCTTCCGGCCATGATACAGATCAAATCCGTTTCCAGTCACCAGAATATTATGATTGCCTTCCATTCACTGCACCTCGCTTCCTTTCAAACTACATGTCACGCTGCTCCTAAGGAACTGTCATGAACTGCTGTGCACATACTATGATTAAGCGACAAAAGAGTATGATACTTCCTCATGTTTTGCGGTCCCCAAGGTCGTAAATGCGAATGCAAGCATTCGATTTTCGACCAGCTTTGCATAAGTTCGATTACAGAAATCAAAGATTTCTTATCTCTCTTGTTTTGTCCCTTGTATCATACTATTTTGCGAAAATTATTAAGCATGTCTCAACGCTGTCTCCAGCGCAATCTCCATCATCTCATTGAACGATTCACGAATTTCCTGCGCCGTAAGTGCCTCCGGCTTAAAGAAATGGTCGGAAACGGAGAGAATGCTCAGCGCTTTCTTTCCCTGTGCCAGGGATTCCAGATAAAGTCCGGCTGTCTCCATCTCGACACAGAGCATGCCGAGATCTCTCGCCTTTTTCGGCACATCCGGCTGCGCGTTATAAAACAGGTCTGTGCTGAAGACATTTCCGACTTTAATTTTCGTGCCCCGCTCCCTGCTGATATTTACCGCATCATAGAGAAGATCGAAATCCGCAGTCGGCGCCAGTGTACCCGGGAACCCGTAAGTGTGCGCCATGTTGGAATTGGTGCATGCACCCATCGCGATCACAACATCCTTGCACTCCATATCATCCAGCAGCGCACCGGTGGAACCCACGCGGATAATCGCATCTACCCCGAAAAAGGTGTAGAGCTCATGCGCATACAAAACGGCCGACGGGATTCCCATGCCGCTTCCCATGACAGAAATTCTCTTTCCTTTATAAGTGCCGGTATACCCGAACATATTTCTCACATCATTAAATAAAACCGCATCCTCCAGATATGTCTCCGCGATATACTTTGCGCGCAGAGGGTCTCCCGGCATAAGCACAACCTTTGCCACTGCGTCCTGTTCGGCCTCAATACAAGCTGATGGTGTTTTAAACATATCATTATCCTCCTGAATCATTACTTATCGTTCATTATAACAGACAAACCGGAACATGCAAAGAGAAAATCACAATCTGACTGCATCTTAAAAACTCAGGCTGCATCTGACTGCAGAGACTACAAAGAGAAATCAAAATCGTTTTCCGTAAAGTGTTCCCTCTGATAGTTTAATAAAAATCCTGTGCACTTCGTTGCCCCAATCCGCGCAAATACATCCAGACAGGATCCGATATTATCCTCTGTGAAAAAATTCAGCTCCGCCAGGAGAGCAAGGCGGTCAATATCCTGCGTTTTCGAAATATCGCGAAGGATGTCCGTCAAATTTTCTGTTACAAACGTACGGTATTCCTCCGTTGTTTCCTTTGACAGGCATATCGGATACTTCAGACGGCAACAGGCCATCCCGCATTTTTCCGGCAGGCTCAGGTATGTGGGAAAAAGAGCGTCATATCCGCCGTAGTCATAGAGCAGTCTCTTACCGGAATTCATCGTGTACTGTCTTCCTGCCGTTTCCTGCAGCTTCCCTTCGAGCGGTTGCTCTGCTGCAAGTCGCAGCGCAATTGCTTCCCGCTGTAATGCTGACTCTTGCTGCACTGCCGTCTCACGCCATGGTTTCGGATAGTATGTCGCGAAATCTTTCCATTTGTCCGGTAAATCCAGAATGCTCCACCTGCCGGGTTTTTGCTCTCCCCGCTCCTCTGCCGCCTGCATCTTGCGAATCCGTTCTTCCCGCTCCGCATTGTAAAACAGTTCGGTTATCTCATCTTTACGGTATACCGGCTGGTGCGGCACGTAAAGTCTCATACCGGACTCCTCCAGTTCCAGCTCCTCCAGGGCAGCGCATTCCCGGAAAGCATCCTCTCCCACATCCCGCACAGACTCCGGGATCCGGCATTTGCGGAATTTTGCCCTGCGAAACGCACCGGGCAGGATGCGGGTCACATCTGCCGGAATCTGATAGGCGCTGCTTAAGCCAAAATACTTTACAAGATATCTGTCGTTATTATCTCCGATTTCAAAAAGAGCATTCTCATCCGCCTGGAAATGAAGGTTCGCTGCACTCACTGTGATTTTTTCCAATCCGATCAGCGTCTCGCTCCATCCAAAGGTATCAGACACAGCAAATCTCCCTATGTTTTCCACTGTAGACGGCAGGTAAATCTCTTTCAAACAGATGCAGTGACTGAAAGCAAGCGCTCCGATACAGCGGAGACCGGAAATTTTCCCCAACGGATTCGGTACTATGCTCTCTTTGGAATCTGTCTGCATCCAATCAGTTTCCGGCAGAACAACTTCCCTTAAACGCCGACATTCCTCAAAGGCTGACGCCCGGATTGTATGTACGGACCCCGGCAGCATCCCCCGCTCCAGCATTTCATTCCCGGCAAAGGCACTTTCCCCGATCACCGTCGTCCCGTCCGCCACTCGATACACCGTGCGCTCCTCCTGCTGGCAGGCAACCAGCAGTTCCTGCTCCGCTTCTTTTTTTCGGTAAAGACAGAAACCATCTGTAAAAAAGCAGGAATGTTCGGGTGAGACAAGGATCCGAATTGCACTCAGATTCCACGGTTCTTCCATCACACACACCGTATCGGGCAACGCAAGTTCCGTCAGCGGTGTCAGGTACAGTGCCTCCGCGCCGATTTCCTCCAGACCATCGTGCAAAACCAGCTCGGTCAGGCTCATACACATCTTAAAAGCGCCTTTTCTGATACGCCTCACCGTGGAAGGCACCTCGATCTTCGACAAAAGCACCCCAAACTCTGTGAAAGCTTCCTCCCCGATCTCCACCACCGGGCTTCCCTCAATAAAAGAAGGTATAATTGCGATATCCTCCCCCGTAATATCCGCAGTACCGTCCGACCGGGCAAAAGCCTCCCTCGGCCGGTACTGTAA
>JAJBTR010000289.1:6208-6760 GCA_020860745.1 Lachnospiraceae bacterium
ATTTTTATAGCACTTTTCATGCGCACTTTTGTTTTCGATGTATAGAATGCCCTACATTCCACCTTATATTACCAGCGAAAAAATCTTTGACACATTATGCCATTTCTGCTAGAATAATATTCAAAGTATTGTTTCTTTTATTGGCGAATGATACTAACACCTGTTGAAATTCATTTGCAGTCTGAACATTCTGATTACTTTTTTCTTAAAGATTCATGCTTTTACAGTTCACCATGATAAAGCAGAGGATCAAAAAAGTTATCAGGTTTTCTGCTCAACACAATTTCAGGAGGTAAAACTATGGAAAACGCACTGCGAAAAGAAAAAGAGAGGTACCGCACCATGCCAGGTCTGGAGGGCTACAAGAAAATCGAATAAATCGACGGCGTAATCTACGAGATGTCGCCATCCGCTTCCGTCCGACACGGAATCATCAACGGCAACATTTACACTGCAATCTGAAACCAGTGAAAGTGAAGCATCTTCCGCGTTTTTAAAGAAAACCTGGATTTCTATCTGGTAACTACAGCTTGACTAATAAAGGTCTGAATC
>JAJBTR010000289.1:6770-12178 GCA_020860745.1 Lachnospiraceae bacterium
CGATGACGAGTGGCTTGTCCCTGACATTATTCTCGTCTGCGATCCGCATGCTATCCATAATGGGCGCTACCGCGGCACCCCGAAGTTTTTAGTGGAAATCTTAAGTCCGTCCACCGCAAAGCGTGACCGGCTTCTGAAAAAGAGAAAGTACGAATCCGCCGGCGTGGAGGAGCTGTGGCTGATCGAGCCGAAAGGGAAATCCCTTGAGATCTACTATCTGCGAGACGGTTCGTATGTTCTGGAGGAGACCTGGTTATTGGAAGAAGACCGGGAGGATGAGGACTACAACGCGGATGTGAGGATTCATCTGCGGGGTATGCCGCATATTTCCCTCACGCTGGGAGAGATTTTTGACGGTTCCGAGTGGGGTTCGGGAAATTAATGATATAATGAGCGCAGGCAATGAGCCGTGCAGCAGAGTGCAGATATGCAGCCACGTCACGCTGGCGCGTAAGGGGATGCTTATCTGTGCTCTGCTATAGGACGAATGCCCGGACAACGATAAGTGAGATAGCAAATTTTTCAATTTGCGTGATCGAACTTATGCAAAGCGGGAAATCAGAGATTTCCGAGTGGGCACGGCGGAGTTCACGATATAAAAAACAACTGCGGATGATCCCTTTCTTTTTCACATACCATCCGCAGTTTTCTTTTTATCACCGACAGTTTTTCTTTCGCCATATCACCGACATCTTTTCTTTCACCATATCATCGGCAATATACATTTCTATATCTGCAGCTTCTCTAACGCATCCGCAATCTCCTGCTGCCTCTCATAGATCTGGAATTTCTTATTATACTTTTCATACTCCTTACAGCTGCAGCGACTTAAGAAAGCGGCGCTGTTGTAATTCACAGTCAGATCGGTCACCAACACCAGCATCTCATTTCCCGTGCCGAACATTTTTTCCACAAAGTGAAAGAGGTTCGACAGCTTTCCGCTGATCTCTGTGCGGGCCGCCTTCATCTCTCCCACTTCCCGGTCAAACCGCTCTTTGATCAGCGCGAACGCATCGCCCGGCCGGGTTGCGCCCACCATATGAATGGCTTTCGCATCCTGCTGCAGCGTCTCGATAACCATCTGATATTCCTTCTTTTCATCCGCGCTGATGGAGTTGGCAATATCTTCCCGTTCCAGCATGGTCTGAAGGGATTCCCAGTTGGCGCGAAGAATATTTAGTACCGTATTCTGATCCCACTGTTCCACTTCACTAAACGCCTTTTTTAATTCCCGCAGCGTCAGAAGCAGCTTGCGCAGCGCATCCTCCCGCTCCACGTTCTCCCGGATGTCCGCCTGGATCGCATCGAGAAGCAGGCCGATCAGAGAAAGGTGCTCGTCAAACCCGGCCTTTTTCGCCCGGTCACGGATGTCCGCATCCATCTTTCCCGCCAGGATCTGCTGCACACGATAATCCTGCTTATACTTCTGATACAGATCATAGTAGGCGGCAAACTCCCGTGCAATCCGCTTGTTGCGCAGGTACTGGGAGATCAGCGTCTCATCCACGGCAAATTCATTTTCCTCATACATGTAAATAATCTCGGAGAGATCCTCCCAGCCGCGGGCAGTCACATAGGATTTCCCATCCACCGTATTCTCGATCACATAAAAATCACTCTTTTTAATATCCAGGTAGGTGAGAATAGAGCCATGGATTCCCTTATTCACCGCGTATTTCCGCCAGGTATCGTAGTCGGCTTCCACCTCCAGAACCTTCAGCCGATCCAGCGTCACCACATCAAACTCCCGCACGGAACGGTTGAACTGGGGCGGATTTCCCGCCGTAGCGATAACCCAGCCATCCGGAACGCGATGCTTTCCGAATGTCTTAAACTGCAGGAACTGCAGCATGGAGGGCGCCAGCGTCTCGGACACACAGTTGATCTCATCCAGAAAGAGAATCCCCTCTTTTTTACCGGATTTCTCCATCATCTCATAAACGGAAGCGATAATCTCACTCATCGTGTACTCCGACACATCAAACTCCGTGCCGCCGTAGTTTTTATGGCTGATATAAGGAAGTCCAAGAGCACTCTGACGCGTGTGATGCGTCATAGAATAAGACACAAGCGCCAGTCCCAGTTCCTCCGCAATCTGCTCCATAATAGCTGTCTTTCCGATTCCCGGCGCACCGAGAAGGAAAACCGGCCGAAGCCGCTGAATCGGAATGCGAGAGCCGCCGTATCTGTCCGTCGCAATATAAATCTTCACTGTCTTCTCAATCTGCTCATTTGCTTCCTGTATATTCATAACACTCTCCCTGTTTGTCATACCATTTTTCTTGTTATCTCAGGTTATCTCTCTTCCCTGTTACACATTATTTCCATGATTTTTCTATTTTGTGGGTTGTTTTTCTATCTGACAACCAACTATTCCTCTGGTTTTACCATTTTAAGGGTTCTTTCTCATATTTTCTCAGAATCTCTGTGTATATAACTCCCCTTCACACCTCGTCCTCCCGCAGCACCAGCCGGATCGCCCAGGGCGGCGTCTCGGGAATCGAAAATCCTTCCTCGATAAACACGAACGCCGTCTCGTAATCAGGTGCGCGTTCCGGAAATGTGCCCTGCCCGTCGGTAAAATAGATCAGCCCCCGCAGGTTCTGAAACTCATGACGCGCAATGAGATCATCCACATAGGTGAACACCGGGCGGAAGTCCGTGCCGCCAAATCCGGCGAGCTGCACGTCCTGCATGTAAGCGTCAAACTCCTCGTCCGTGGTGACTTTGACATCCCGCTGGATTTTGGAGTCGCACTGGATGATATGAATATTCACCCGCTTAAAATAACTCTCCGTATTTTTCAATATGTCATAAGTTTTGCGCAGAAACTTTTCCACGGTAGCTCCCTGACAGGAACCGGAGGTATCCAGCGCAATCACAAATTCCCGGATCCGCTTGTTCTCACGGTATTCCAACGGTTCCACCAACGGCATATTCTCATAGAGCTGCAATCCATACGTATAGTAGATATAGTCAAACTCGTCGTCATTGATATGCATCTCCTCGCCGAGGACCGCAAATTTTCTTAAGAAAGCGCCGTAATCCTGCTTTTCCCGCAATGTCTCCTGCAGGTTCCGAAGCAGGCTCCCCGCTCCGAATCCCTGTTCTCTGGAAAAGGTCTCGATATCTGTCTTGGCGTGCTGGCTGATGTCCGCCCAGTCGTCCTGACTCTGCCCCACCAACGCCTCGTCGATATCGTCCGCCTGCTCGCCATCCTCGCCGGTATCTGCCTCGTGACAGCCCATCATGGCCGTACGGGTATCCGTCGTGATTGTATCTCCCGTCCGGTCCGCCGCGTCCGTCTCACGCTTCGGTATCCAGTGCAGATGATCGTCCTGTTCAAACAATTCCGCCTGTTCCATGTATTCCTGCGCTACGGAAGGGTTATCCGAGAAAAAACGATACAATCGTTCCGCTGTCAGGGTCGGCGCCTGCTTTTCCATCTCTCGAAGTGCATGCTGTCTCCCGTCCGAAGCCAGCCATTCCTCCGGTTCACAAGGCACACCCTCCTGTTTTCCATCCGAAGTCGGTTGCTCCTCCAGCTTCCGGATCACACGCTCCCGCTTTCTTTCCGCGACCAGCTGCTCCTCTAACTTCCGAATCACGCGCTCCCACTTTCCGTCCGAGGCCAGCCGCGTATCCGCAAGCTTCAGGTCGAGTATTGTCTTCTCCACTGCGATATCGCAGGCCAGATCCCAGCACTCCCGATCCATCTTCTCATATTGAAACGGATGGCTGAAAATACAGTGAAAAATCATATGAAGGAATGCACGGGTACAACGGTTTTTCTCTTCCTTATAAGAGTGCAGCACATGGTCTGTATTATAATAGATCACCTGTCCGTTGACGCCGTAGGTCGCCACCGTATCCGCCGGAACCATAGGCATACGAAACAACGCCCGATCCAGAAACCGCATGGAAACCATGATCTGATCCCGGGCGAACACCATAATCCTGCCCGCCAGCTCCTGATATTCTGTTTTTTGCTGATCCTGCGCCTCCATAATTTCGCGCATTTCTTCTGTCATTATCGGCATTCTGTAAAAAGCTCCTGATTCTCCCCTGTGTCTGGTATTCATCATAGCGCATAAAAGGGGAAAACACAACCTTGTATTTTCCCCCTCCATCCGGAAATAGTTACTATTCGCAGCCCTTCACCTCACATGCGCAAAAGCAGCCGTTTCACGTCTGACGCAGTAAAAAGCGCTGCTCATCTTTTTGCTTATGTGGATGAAGTTCCTGCTTCACAGGCTCGGATAGTAACATATTTTATTTCATAAAGTACTCCTGCGCGTTCAACGGCTCGCCTCCCGCCGAGGCACGGACATAAGTACCGTCGGCAAGCTGCACTCTGGCCTTGATATTGTCCGCCATCAGCACCCGGAAGATAGACAACACCCTCTCTTTGATCTCTTCATCATAAACCGGCGTCGCCACCTCCACACGGCGGGTCGTATTGCGGGTCATAAAGTCCGCGGAGGAAATATATACCTCCGGGTCTTCCTGTCCGAAAATATAGATGCGGGAATGCTCCAGATAGTGCCCCACGATACTCCGTATGGAAATATTTTCCGTCTTTCCCCACACGCCCGCGATCAGGCAGCAGGCGCCGCGGACGACCAGATCAATCTTCACGCCGGCGCAGGACGCCTCAATCAGCTTCTCAATGATCACCTTATCCGTCAGAGAGTTCATCTTGGCTCCCACATAAGCCGGTTCCCCTGCTTTCGCACGGGCAATCTCAATGTCGATCTTATCCAGAATTTTGTTGCGCAGACATCTGGGTGCAACCATAAAATACTTTGTCTCCTCCATCACCTCGCCCAGATACATCCGGGTAAAGACCTCGCTGGCCTCCTCGCCGATGCCCTGGTGCGCCGTCATCAGGGAGAAATCCGTGTACAGACGGGATGTCTTTTCATTATAGTTGCCGGTGCCGATCTGCGTGATATAAGAAATATGCCCTTCCGTCTTTTTCGTGATCAGGCACAGCTTTGAGTGGACTTTCAGCTGATCCAGACCATATACCATCGAACACCCGGCCTCCTCCAGACGGCGGGACCACCCGATATTCTTCGCCTCGTCAAACCGCGCCCGCAGTTCCACCAGGACATCCACTTCCTTGCCGTTCTCCGCCGCACGGATCAACGCCTCGACAATCTTGCTGTCATTGGCCACCCGGTAGAGCGTCATTTTTACAGAAACCACATCCGGATCCTCCGCTGCCTCATGGAGCAGCTTCAAAAACGGCGAAATGCTCTCATACGGGAAAAAGAGGAAGCGGTCTTTCTCCTCAATCTGCCGCATTACACTCTGGTTCAGATAAAACCACGCCGGCACCCTGGGCTTATATTTTTGATTAAAAAGCGTCTTCTCAACGCGCGGCGGGTTGCGGAGTTTTTAGA
>JAJBTR010000071.1 GCA_020860745.1 Lachnospiraceae bacterium
GTATTACCGGATGGGTGCGGAACGCAACGATGCATACTGCCTGAACAGAATGGGGTATGTCGCGTGTAATATGTCCGGCGATACCCATGATTATGCCGAGGCAATCCGTTGCTTTGAGGGTTCGGTCGCAAATATTTCTCCGGAATATCAATCGATTGTGTGTGACAGTGCTTATATGCTCGCTGTCATATATTGGAACGGATACGGGGTGGAACAGAATTTTTGTTTGGCGGCGGCCTATCTTGAAATAGCCACAAAAGTGAGGATTCCTCATGCCTTTTATATGCAGGCTCTGGTATACCGGTATGGATTGGGCAGAGATCAGGATAAGAAGAAAGCGGCAGACTGTTATTGGATGGCGGCCTACAATTCCGATTATATTGATGATTATCATGCGGCAATAGAATTGGCGAAATTTTATTTTGATGAACTTGACGATAGAGGTGAGGCGACGGATATTTTGCTGGAACTCCTCTTCGATCTGGATAGTGAGAGCAGCTATGAGTTTAATGAGCTTAAGGACAATGAAAAAGAAATCTATATTGAAGCCAACTTCTATCTGGGGAGATACTACCAGGAAGAGGGGTATGCGTCTGAACGTACGGATTGCGAGGAACGATATCAGTTTGTAGTTGCAAAGCTGGATGAAAAGGCAAACTTAAGCGAAGCAGAAAAGAAAATGTATATACAGAGCTGTTGTGGACTCGGGAATCTGTGCAAGGCGCGAGGTATTGGTACAGATGAGCAGGATGCTGCCGCCTATTACAAAAAAGCTGCCCACGTTGATGACGAGGGCTCGATGAAAACGTATGTGCAGGAGGATTCTTTGGGCGGGAAAAGTGCAAAGTCAGAAAATACAGTGGGCAAGGGGCGGAAAATTTTGATTGTGGACGATGCTGTATTCCTGCGTGAAATGTTGAGAGATGTCCTCGTAAAAAACGGATATCAGGTGGTCGGTGGGGCACAGGACGGGAAAGAGGCTGTGGAAAAATATGCGCGATTGCAGCCGGATCTGGTGCTTTTGGATATCACGATGCCGGTAATGAACGGGATAGAAGCATTGAAAGAAATCAGGAAAATAGCGCCGGATGCTCCTGTTATAATGTGCTCTAACATGTCGGAACAGCCATTAGTGATTGAGGCAATACAGAACGGGGCAAAGGATTTTATTGTGAAACCGTTTCAGGCGGAGCGGGTACTGGAGGCGGTCAGTAAGATTTTCCAGTCTTAAAGTACAGAGTGGCAATACGGGGCAATGGATTGACTTTCGGGTGTAAAAAGGAAAGGGCAGGGGAGTTATGACATCAAAAGTGATTTTATTTTCAGAATTTATGGAGGAGCAAAGGGAAAAGTATCACATTCCCGACTACGGTCTTTCGAGCAGGGCAGATTTTTATCAGATGGCGATGGCTTATTCTGAGTTGGATCGACCGTCGCCGGTGCGGCCGAATTACTATGTCGCCATGTATTACATCGCGCGGTATCTGACGACGGAACTCTCGGATGAGGCGACGGTCCGCGTTTTCAGCACGACGGCGGAGGAGCAGCAGGAGTACGAGGAAGCCTACCGCGTCTTTGCCGCGGGCAGGAATTTTTATGAGGCGGATCAGAAGATGGAGCCGCTGGTGAGAAAAAATCACCTGGAGGCAATTGCCCTGTATCCCGTTATTCACTCCCAGCGTTATGGTAATGTTGATTGGCGGACTTATGATGAGATGGCTGTCAAATTGTCGGATCCGGTGCAAACTGCCCATGTGCCGAGTCTGCTGGCCATGGGTTTTGAGCAGAATCCAAGGGCGCTCTGGCGCCTTCTTGATCGAGCGGTGGAGGATGCCGGACTTGCCCGTATTATTCTGAAGTGGCAGGAGCTTATCTATGTTAATCAGATTTCCCGCAACCCTCACGACGGTTATGCTATGACAAAGCTTGCGGATATCTATCGCAAGGATGCGTTAAGGGATGAAGCCAGTGAGAGATATTGGAATCTTCAGGCAGTGGAGACCGGATATGGCCCGGCAGTATTTGACGAGGCGATGCGCATCGAGATGCGGGAGTGCCATGAAAACTTTGGTATTGCATCATTTGAGCAGATTGATTTAGCGATTCACTATCTGAGGGATGCACAATCCTGCGGCATTGCAGGATGTAAGGACTGGATTAAAACCATCAAAAAAGAAAGAAAAATGGAGGAGCAGTACCATCGCAACATGGCTTCTTACAGCAGCTCCAACAGCAGGATTGAGGCGCAGATGCAGGAGTACCGGGATAAGCTGGACCGCAGGGAAACCATGCTGAATTTTTTGACAGAAGGGACGCCGTGGACCAACAAGGATAGTGAGATTTACGGGTGGATGACGCAGGATTATGATCGGTTTAGCACGGATCTGATGCGGAGCCTGGTCCGCGAACGGCGCGAGGAGGAGTACCGGCAGAAATTGCTGCGGGAATCGGTCAATGTTGTACACAGTGAGATGGCACAGCAGGATGCAGCAAGGAGTCTGGATCGGGCAAAACGAAGGCAGGAGGAGCAAAGACAATTGAATGCGGTTCAACCGACGCAGGCGAGAGTGATCGCGGCGCCATCTTCGGTTCGATCGCTGCCGGTTGAGCCGGCGCTGTTGGAAGATGAAGAGTTTAAGCTGTTGTATCAGAAATGCAATGTCTGCCGCCAGATGAGGGATTTTCGAGAGGCGGAGGTGACGGCGCAGGAGATGGTTCGGCGCTATCCGGATTCCCATATGGCGCGGTGGCTGCATTTTTTGGCGGCGCATGGCATCGTCTTTTGCGGTGGGCTTGAGGTGTTTCACATCGGGCAGTTGAGTGAAAAAAGTTATATGGAGGAGGAAGACTGTCAATGGATTGTGCAGCATGCCGGAGCGGAAGCCGGAACTGTCTATGCGTTGTATTTCCAGATGTTTGAGTCGGCCCGTAAAAGATATTTGGAGATGGGCAAAAAAACGGCAGACACTGAGGTTGTGCTCGTCTGTCAAAAGGAGGATGCGGATGGGGATGAGACATTTGCCTCCGGTATTGTCCACTCCCTGCAGAAGAAGGGCTGGGGCGACATGCACGTGTATTCTCCTTCTGATCAGGATTTCACATCAGAACCATGTGACGGAGAGGCGTATACCTATGCGGCATTGAGAAACGCCAGAGTTATGGTGCTTGTCGCGGATGTTGAGGATGATCTATATCATTCTGAGATGATGCAGCAGTGGACGCGCTACCGCAGATGGGTGAAAACAGATTCAGGGAAACAGATTGTCGCCGTGAGCCTGGGCGCACTGAGCAGGGATTTTCAGAGTATAACAGAGAATATCTACAGTCTTGCCAATACCGAGGATGTAGATCAGGTGTATCGGGGAATCACAGACCTGCTTGCGCAGCAGTGGATGAAAGCGAGAAACCGGACTTCTTCTCAGGCGGTGACCGCTTTTGCGGCGAAACATTGCCCTGCCAATGAAGAACTGGGAGCGCCGGTGCTTTCTACTTCTTATATAAAGAAGGTAATGACGCGGGAAATGCACGCGCAGACAGATTATTTTGGTGATGAGGACGGCGACGGAATCATTCATCTGAGTTCTGTCACACATATCTCCTGCGCGGTTGTCCTGCAGCGTGCAATCGGCACGGCGAAAACGATTCGGATGCAGATGCAGGTATACGATATGCAGGGGGTGCAGGTTTGCTGGCTGTATCATGATATCGATGTCAGGGCGGATAATGACCGTTTTGCTGCGGGATGGAATTTTCATGTAGATGCCAATGATTATATGATGAAACCAGGGATGTACCGCCTGCGGATGTGGATTGACGACAGTGATTACGCGGAGTGCTTTTTCGGAGTGTTGGAATAATTATGTGAGCGGGAGGAGTGTGAAGAAATGACGGATCAGAAAAATACAGTGGAAAATACAGCGGATGATTTTGCCCGTCTTAAGGCAGCCGCGGAGGGCGGGGATGTCAACGCTATGGAAAAACTGGCTGACAGATATCTGTATGGCGATGGAACAGACCCTAACCCGGAGGCTGCCGAGCTGTGGCTGACAAAGCTGGATGGTTATTGGGGAGAGAAACTCCGGCAGACCGGGGAGACGGAAGCCGGCGATTCCCAACGAGCTGTTTTGGGAAAACTGACACTGGCGTTATGTAACAGAAAGCGGTACGAGGCTGCCCGGGAGACCAACAAAAAACAGAGATATATTGTAAAATTAATGCGGGCGCATGAGGATACCGACGATGTGCGCAGAAAACTGGGATATGTGTATATTCAGGCTGCGCTTGTAAGCGAGATAGAGAAAAAGCCGGCTGAGGAAATACCGTGGCTGAAAAAAGCCCTTGATGTATTTCTCCCACTTTATCAGAAACATAAAACGAAGTACTGGATGACTGATGTGAACACCGCTTATCAGTATCTGAAAGATGCGTGTACAGAGTTGGGCAACAAAGAGGAGGCAATTGACTGGCAGGAGAAATCCATCGCAATCCGAATGGAGATGGATGCGGCCAAAATGTCAAAATCCGAGCGAATCTCTCTTGCTGCCGACTGTCACAGCTGCGCGTTTGCGTGCAGCAAGGCGGGGAGGCAGAAAGATGCGATCCGTTATTATGAGAAGACGGTTGAGTTGAGGGAGGGAATCCTTGCGGAGAATGGAGGATCGACGGCGCTCAGGAAAAATCTGTCGGGAAGCTGTCACAACCTGGCCGGTCTGTATCGCAAGAAAAAACAGTGGGAACCGGCGGAAATATATTATCGCCGCGCCATAGAATTGTGGGAGGCGCTTTTCGCGGAGGACGCGACGGAGGCGGCAAAAAAATCCCTGGCATACAGCTATCACTTTCTGGGGATTGTTCTTCATTCAGAGGAGCGATTTGAGGATGCAGAGCAGGCTTTTCAAAAAGCTATTGGGCTGCGTGAAGATCTGTATTTTCGTATGGGGGTGAATTCTGTTTGCGCAGACTTATCCGCCACATATCGCAGAGCCAGTCTTAACAGCTGCTCTGCTAAGCAGTTTGGGGAGGCCAGAAACCGGCTTGAAAAATCGCTGGAGTTGAGGACGCTGATCTGTGAGGAAGAAAAGACAGACAGTGCACAGGAGGATGTGGAACAAATCTATCGGGATTTTGCGGATCTTTGCGTCGCAGAGGGTAACGATGCAGAAGCCCAGGAGTGGATGGAGAAGATATCGCAGAAATAAACGTCAGATAAGCAGGGGATAAGGAAAAGGGATTTTTGCCATATCATCTGCGTGTCGGCGAGGAGATGATCGAACAAATCCAAACAAAAACTGAGCCGTGAAACGACAAAAATAACCCAGATGTTGTGCCGTGAAAAAAGGAAAACACAAGATATTCTGACCGAAAAAAATAGGCAAAAAAATCGAAAAAAAGGTGCCAGATGTATGAAAAAAGAATATTGCAATTATAAGCAGCACATGCTATAATTCCTGCAGGTTGAAGGATAGTAATGATGAACATTAGGAACGGTTAAAAACCCCAGTGCGGCAACACTGGGGTCTGTGTTACCGCCAACGTTAGTTAAAACTAATAAAAATTCTATAGGTCATACTGGAAAGGGTTCTATGAATAAAAAAACAATGATTACAGGAGTTCTATGTTGCGCACTTCTCGGCGCATCTTTATCTGGCTGCGGGTTCGGGAGCGGGGTTGATTCCGCGGAGACCGGCAGTGATCTGGAGGGCTTGTCTTCCGATGAGTATATTCCGGCAGAGAGTGAGGCAGCTTCCTCCGAGGAGGCTTCGGAGGATGAGTCTTATTCTCAGGATTTTTTTGCCATGGATACCTACATGACGCTGACTGCTTACGGCGAGAACGCGCAGGCGGCAGTGGAGGCCGGCATGGCGGAGATTAACCGTCTGGATGCGCTGTTGTCTACGGGTGATGAGGAAAGCGAGATTTACCAGATTAACGAAACCGGGGGCGGAGTGCTCTCAGATGAAACAGCTTATCTGGTCAGGCGTTCGCTGGAGGTATATGAAAGCACGGGCGGGATGTATGATATTTCCATCTATCCGGTGATGGATCTCTGGGGCTTCACGGGAGAAGGTGAGGACGATTTTGCCGTGCCGGAAGCTTCTGTGCTGGAGGAGACCCTGGCTCTGGTGGATGCGGAAAAGATTACTCTGACGGAAAATGAAGACGGCGGCACGGTGCTTTCTATGGAGGAAGGGATGCAAATTGACCTGGGAGGCATTGTCAAAGGCTATGCCGACGACCGGGTCGCGGAGATTTTTGCAGAATATGGCGTGGAGAGCGGTGTTATTAATCTGGGCGGGTCGGTTCGCGTTGTCGGGACAAAGACCGATGGCAGCCTCTGGCGTGTGGGAGTTCAGGATCCGGAGGATACCTCCGGCTATCTGGGCGGATTGGAGGTTTCGGATGTCTCTGTTGTCGCCTCCGGGGGCTATGAACGCTATTTTGACGATGAGGAGACGGGAATCCGCTATCATCATATCATTGACCCGCGGACCGGCTATTCCGCTTACAATGGATTGATCTCGGTGAACATAGTCAGTGAAGATGGTACGCTGGCGGACGCGCTTTCCACGGCACTGTTTATCATGGGGACAGAGGAAGCGATCGACTACTGTGAGGAGCACTGTGAGACAGATGGATTCGATGTGCTGCTGGAGACGGAGGATGGGGATATTTACATCACAGATGATCTGGAAGACAGTTTTATTGATCTGAACGGGGATACGGAGCTTCATTTGATAGAAACACACTGACAGGTGAGGTGAAGTATGTGTTACGTATAAAGTTATGACAGGAGCGTTCATTGGTAAAGCGTGATGAGACAGAAGACTGGAAAGTCGTTTTGTCTGGACTGCAACGCCGCAGACCAACAGGGAGAAAACAGAATGAAGAAGAATCATATTTCAGCAAAAACCGTCGCAACCCTTGCCATGATGATTGCGCTTGCCATGATTTTCAGCTATGTGGAAAGCCTGATTCCCATCAATTTCGGGATTCCGGGTGTTAAGCTGGGGCTGGCAAATCTGGCTATCGTGGCATCGCTTTATCTGTTAGACGGAAAACAGGCGCTTCTGATCTCCGTGGTCCGGATTATTCTGAGCGGGTTTTTATTCGGTAATCTGGCATCTATCATGTACAGCCTGGCGGGCGGGCTTCTTAGTCTGGCGATTATGGTTTTACTGAAAAAAACGAAAAAAATATCTGTGGTGGCTGTCAGTGTGGTGGGCGGAATCTGCCATAATATCGGGCAGGTGATCGTAGCAATTCTGGTAGTCGAGAATCTGAAGCTGGTCTATTACATACCGGTTCTTCTGATTTCCGGCTTTCTTACAGGGCTGCTCATCGGCATTGTCTCACATTTGCTGCTTCCAAGGGTAAAGCGGGCTTTTGCTTCCTGAAAATAAGTGCGGAAGCATTGGAGCGCAATGGAATGCTTTTTGTCATTTGCGGATAACATCTGTGCGTAAAAAGGAATGGAAGGGCAAAGGCCGACGACAGATACCTCATCCGGATCGCAGGCTGCGGTGTGTATCCGGTTTGTGATGGTTACTCCCTTGCAAGGCTGCAGCCATCCGGGGCATGGCCGAGGCATAGCGGACTGCGCACGCAATATCCGGTTCAAACCCGGCTCCGGCACAGAGCCGGTGAAATATTTTTGAGAGTTCAGAAGAAAGATCGTTTTGGATGACAAAGCGGTCTTTTTTTAATTCTTCGATTGAGACGGACTTTTTTCCGGCAAGAGGGTGTCCCTGTGGCAGAACGGCGACCAGAGTGTCCAGGTCGAGGCGGTTGTCCGGATCCGATCCTGCGCTTTTGTTCTCCGGCAGACCGTATTCTGTCTGAAAGGCAACGTCGCAGAGCTTTTCCTCCAGAAGGCGTCTGGGCTCCGCGTGTTCGGTGACACTTACCCGGATATCAGGATGCCCGTCCATAAACTCCTCCAGAAGCCTGGGCAGACAATACTCGGTCAGCGGGGGAGTGAAAGAGACGCGCAGAGCAAGCGCATCGCCCAGCTGCAGTTCTTCCAGGCGATTGGTGCAGGCGTGATAACTGTTTGTGATCTCAACCGCGTAATGGTAGAAAGCTTTGCCGTACTTGTTCAGGGAGACCTTCCGGGTGGAACGGGTGAAAAGTGTGGCGCCCAGCTCCGCTTCCAGCTTGGAAATATGTTTTGACAGAGTAGAAAGAGATATATAGAGCCTGTCGGCTGCCTCCTGATAGTTGCATATTTCCGCCAGAACACGAAATTCATGTAAGTATCTGATTTCCATCTTAAACTCCCCTGAAGTATGGCCGCAGGCCGTATTTTTTCGTTTTCGGAAACAATCATACCCTAAAAAGAATTGCCAAGTCAATAGATTCTGTGATAAAAGTTAAAATAAAGTAACTAAAGTTAGTATAAATTAAAATTGGGGACAGTATACACTGCCGCCCGTATTATCCCGCTTATGGGATAATACGCGGTGCGCTTGTCCTTGCGCGGGGCGATGTGACGGTTTCTCAGGAACTGTTAAAAGTTATTTTTGAACAGTTCCTTACCTTTTCAGAGAGGATATGGGAGGTATACGGAAAACATGGGGATCGGAAAAGAGAATGGAGACGGAGAAAAAAAGAAGAAAAAAACTCTGACTGCGTATGCGCCGGTGCTGTCAGCGGCACTGGTAGCCGCCTGTGTCGGCGTGTCTATTTTTACTTATACACCGACGGTTTACGAAGTTCAGGCGATGCCGGATCAGGAGACCGTGGATGCTGATGTGTCAGAAGAAGATGCTTCGGAAGAGACAGATGGCGAAATTGTTCAGGGTTCCTTTGCGCTGGACGATGGTATTTATTACGGAAGCGGAACCGGTTATGCCGGGAAGATTTCTGTCGCAGTGACAATTGCGTCTCAGACGATCACGGAGATCAGTGTGACGGAAGTGGAAGCGGATGACAGCGCTTTTTTCAATCGGGCGAAAGGCGTGATCGACGAGATCATCAGCACACAGACTCTGGAAGTAGATGTGGTTTCCGGGGCGACCTATAGTTCCAGGGGAATCATCAGTGCAGTAAAAAACGCATTGTACGGCGAGGAAGATGACGGTGAGATTGCGGCGGACAGCGCGTCGGCCGGCCTGGGAAGCACAACCGTAACGGAGGCGGCGGACGCGGCGGCGTATCAGGACGGTACTTATTACGGGTCTGCAACGGGGTTTGCCGGAACCATTACGGTGGAGGTCGTTATAACGGATGGTAAGATAGCGTCCATCCGCATTGTAAGCCATTCGGACGGCAGCAGCTATATGTCAAAGGCGTCGGCTTTGCTGGATTCCATTGTAAGCACGCAGAGTACGAATGTGGATACGGTGAGCGGCGCGACCTACAGCTCCGTCGGACTGATCAACGCGGTGCGCAGCGCTCTTGCGCAGGCGGCGATATCGGATGAGGCTGTCAGTGATACGGAGGTAGTGGCTTTGGTAAACACAACAGGGTCATCGAGCGGTTCATCCGGCACGTCAGCTGCAGCTACGAAGGTTCCTGTCGGTACAGACGGCAGCTTCCCATACCCGGACGGCACTTATTACGGAACTGCCGAAGGGTTTGGCGGGGATATCACGGTGGCTGTCGTGATCAAAGACCAGACAATCAAATCGGTAATGATAATAAGCGCGGAGGATGAGACGTCGGAGTATTTTGCGCAGGCGAAAGTCCTTGCGGATTCTGTGGTGACGGCACAGAGTGCGGATCTGGATGTGGTGAGCGGCGCGACTTATAGTTCAGAAGGGATTCTGAATGCGGTGAAGGCCGCACTTGCGGAGGCAAAAGCCGCGGCAGCCGCGGCGAGCACCGGAACTTCGGGCGGATCTTCGGGAAGCAGTGCGGATACGTCAGATACAGACACAACGGAATCGGATGCCGATACACAGACAGATCTTTCTGAAGATACGCAGACCGATTCATCGGATTCCTCCGGCGGGTCCTCTGATGAGGCTGATTCCGGGACGGAGGAGGGCAATCTTTATAAAGACGGCAGCTACACTGTGACGGTGGTGTGTGAGCCGGATGAGGACGGAGATTTTGACAGCTATAATCTGACAGCCACCGTTACCATTCAGGATGACAGGATTGTCAGCATCACAGATGTCACCGGCGATGGGGATTCTTCCAATAATACTTATATCAGGCGGGCGGCAAACGGAACCTCTTCGGTCACAGGTATGATTGCCAGGATTCTGGGGCTGACGGCGGCTGAGACGACGGACGAGAAGATCGCCGGGCTGGATACCGTGTCCCGCGCGACGTGCAGCTCGAAATCGATAAAGGAAATCTGTCGGGAAGCGCTGCGGCAGGCGGCGGAGGCACTGGCGGATCAGAGCTAGTACTAGTGTGACATTATGATAACCATTGAGAAACCTTATGTATAGATACAGAAACGTTTGCATGTTTGCACTCTGGCTGTGCAGTCCGGCGAGTGGTCTGATGGAGGGATAAGAATACGATGAGGAAGTTTTGCATCCGGGCATGCAATCTGGCACTGATTGTTGCTGCTTTGTTTGGATATAATTATGTCGCGCGGGCACATGAGACCGAGGACGCTGCGGCGAAAGCGGAAGCGGACGCGCTCAATGCTGAAGTGGAGGCTGCGATTGCCGCGCTGGAACAGGACAACGGAGAGGCGGAGTCGGGGGAATATGCCGACGGCGTCTATCAGGGAACCGCCGACGGATTTGGCGGGGATATCACCGTGGAGGTAACTGTCGAGGATGGCCGGATCGCGGAGATCGCGATTGTGTCTGTGGAAAACGAGGACGGCGCGTATCTCACAATGGCGGAGGATATCATAGACGATATCCTGGAAGCGCAGAGTGCGGAGGTAGATACGATCAGCGGGGCGACTTTCAGCTCCACTGGGATCAGAGACGCGGTTGCGGAGGCGCTTGCGTCCGCCGGGTGATGACAGCCGTGCGCATAATTGGGCTTGCTGTGTGGAAATACGGCAGAATGCAGATCAGAATTAGCCGCGTGGAAATGCGGCAATGCACAGGCTTTAGCCGTTGTGTGGAGATACACAGTGTGCAAATGAGGATATTTTGTGTAGAAATATGACAGGCACATAGAAAGAAAAATCTTATAAATATGAAGAAATCAGATAAAAAGACGATGAAAAAAAGTACATATATGGCTGCGCGCCGCGATACAGATCCTGTTTTTTCTGCTTTTTCCGTCAGCCTATACGGCGGCATTCGGCGGGGTAAAATATATCTTTACACAGGTGGGAGCGGGTGCTGCGCTGGAATGGACTTCTTTTGTGGCGGCTTTGGTTGTGCTGTGCGCTTATACAGTGGTATGCGGACGGTTTTTCTGTGGTTTTGCCTGCGCTTTCGGAAGCCTGGGCGACGCGCTCCGCGCCTTGTATGTGCGGATCTGTAAAAAGAGAAAGAAAAAACCGTTTTCGATAAAAGCGGAGTGGATGCGCCGCCTCTCACTGGTGAAATATATCGTTCTGGCCGCGGTTGCGGTGATGTGTTTTGCCGGGGTATTTACCGTCACGCAGGGCATGAGCCCGTGGGATGTGTTCTCCATGCTGCGTGCCGGGAACCTGAAAATGGCCGGTTACGGAGTCGGCGTGGTTTTCCTGGTGCTGATTGCGGCGGGCATGTGCCTGCAGGAACGGTTTTTCTGCCGTGTGCTCTGCCCGATGGGGGCCGTG
This sequence comes from Lachnospiraceae bacterium, assembly GCA_020860745.1. Taxonomy (GTDB): domain Bacteria; phylum Bacillota; class Clostridia; order Lachnospirales; family Lachnospiraceae; genus Eubacterium_I. The sequence continues at coordinate 11,687 of JAJBTR010000071.1, forward strand.
TTTTCTCTCCTGCCGGTGCTGCCGTTGTTTACGCTGCAAAGAGATAGGGGGAATTGTATCAAAGGCTGCCGTGCCTGCACCGTGAAATGCCCCTCGGATATCGAACTCTCCGCGGACACAGCGCCCGAGGCGGCAGGCGACTGTTTTCAGTGCCAGAAGTGTATTGATACCTGCCCGAAAGGAAATATCCATATCGGGATGAAAAGGCGAAAAGGAAATGAGGTCTGGCTGACGGTGGTCCGGGCGGCGGTTCTTGTCGGATTATTTCTGTGGCTGGGGATATGAGAATTTCGGATTCCGGTAACAGGGATTATGCGAAGTTGGAATTTAAAGGTTAAGAATGTAGTATTTTTGGCTCATGTGGCGGGATCTCCCGCCTGATTTTAAGGTTAATAGTTAGTATCCAGCAACGACTGTCAGGGTTGCGTTATGC
>JAJBTR010000111.1:0-865 GCA_020860745.1 Lachnospiraceae bacterium
CACCTTGCCGTTTTTGATATACCACCAGCCGTTACTGTTCTTCGCGATACCGGTATATCCAAACTGTACTTTACCGCCCTTCACATACCACCAGCCTTTTTTATTCTTAGCCACAGTATTTTTGGTTAAATCCACCTTACCGATCTGGATGTACCACCAGCCGTTTTCATTGGAATAATCCGCCAGCCCTGTAAAATTCTGCTGCACCTTGCTGCCGACCACATACCACCAGGTACCTTTCGAGCCGAGCGCGCCGGTTTTATCCTGGATTACACTGTTCTTCTGAAACGTGACCTTTCCATTTTCCAGGTACCACCAGCCGTTGCTGTTTTTCGCAAAACCGTTGTAGGAGAAATCAACTTTACCGTTTTTGATGTACCACCAGCCGTTGCTGTTTTTCGCTACTGTCTCTGTAAAAGTTACCTGGCCGTTTTTGATATACCACCAGGCATAGACGCCGTTTACTGTGCACTGCATCACATCCGTCCGGTTCGTGTCAACAGCTCCGTCTTTGTAATAATACCAGCCGCTGCTCTGCGGTGCGCCCTCCGGCGCTTCATAGACACCATTGTAAAAAGATACCGTCACCGCACAGGCAGCCGCGACATTTTCTCCGGCCGAAGCAGTGATTGCCGCGGTTCCCGTCCCGACAGCCGTCACGCAGCCATTTTCATCTACCACCGCAACCGCTTCATTATCGCTTGTCCAGGTGACAGTACCCGACGCATCCGACGGGGTGAGCGTTGCCGTCAGTGTCGCCGTCTGATTTTTAACATACAGGGGAAGAGATGACTGATCAAGCTGTATCCCGGTTGCGATGGTGTCAGAGCAATCCGCCAGAGCGTGCGGAACATCGGAACTTTCT
>JAJBTR010000111.1:875-12014 GCA_020860745.1 Lachnospiraceae bacterium
CATCGGTCCCCCGGGTGCGACGGGTGCCGAGCCCCCCGCCCGCGCGGCCGGAACCGCGTAACTTGCTCTTGCACCCCACTCAGACCCTTCTGTCTCTGTGGTTTCCATCTGTATCTCGCCCGCAGCAGCCCGGCCGGCCACCGGCGTAAACAGGAACATCAATGTGAGCATTATAGTCAGCATTCCGCACCGCCTGATCGTTCTTTTCATCATAATGGTCTCCTTTCCTCCTTAAGAATCATCTGCAGCATTCTCCGGCATCCGCAATAAATACTTACCTTTCCCGGAAAATAATTGAAGCGACAAAGGGGGGTTGTTTTTGCACTCCCCCAAGTCGCAAATACAAATGCCGGTATTCGATTTTCAATCTTTTGTCTCCCGTCTGATTATTATACCTCTTCAGTCACAAAATGACCAGAAAAAAAAATAACGGCGACCATGTCTGTTCAGACATCAGGCGCCGTCATTTTTCTCCGGTTTCAGAAATTCACTCTTCCGGTATACTGGTCGTTGATCACGTAGTAAGCCGCCTTATCTTCCGGCTTGATGTAAAGCGCAATGCTCTTAACCGTCACAGCATCCTCTGTCGCAGCAAACTGCGCCAGCGCTCTCTCTGTAAGCTCCTCCTCGCTGATCTCCTCGCCCATATACTGGACCACCACACTCTTCGCCGGCTTTCTCGTGTACTTGCGCTTCGTGGTCTCAGCAGTCTCTTTCACCGCTTTCTTTGTGGAAGCCACCGCTTTTTCCGCTGTTGCTTTCGTGGTGGTCGCCGCATTCTTCGCAGCTTTCTTTGTCTTTGTCGCGGTCTTCGCGGTCGCATCCTTCGCTGCGGTCGCGGCCGCCTCGGCATTCTTCTTCATAGCCTCTTTCGCGGCTTCCTTAACCTTTGCGTTCGCTGCTTTCGCCTCCGCTTTTTTCGTCTCTGCTGTTACAACCTCTTCATTCGTAATGGTTGTATCTACAGTCTCGCCAGTTTTTTTCGCTGCCATGATAAAATCCTCCTTATAAAATATATATGTAAAAATTGACCGGACCCAAAGCCCCTCAATCCCACGCATTTTACATCAAACTTTTCGGGATGTCAACTCATACAGATTCTCTCCTCTCTCTATCAAAGAAATTTTGCACAAAACAAAAACAGATTTTTCAAAAAACACGCTTTTGTTCTGTTTAATTTTACCCCTGCCCGGGATTTCCATGCATTTTTTCCAACTTTGTGCACAATTTTTCTGGATTTTACGGATTTTGATGCTATAATAGAGGCATGTCTGGGAAAGGTATCGTTTCCCATGGCACTTACACTATTATTCATCATAGGAGGGAAAGAAATGGCTAAGACAAAAGTTATTTCTGCGAAAGAAGCAGGCGCGCTTGTAAAAGACGGTGATACCGTACTGATCGGCGGCTTCATGACAAACGGAACCGCTAAATCGATCGTAAATGAAGTTACAGCAAAAGATCTGACTGTTGTCTGCAACGACGCCGGATTCCAGAACGAGGGTACCGGCAGACTTCTGGCAAACCACCAGGTTAAGAGACTGATCGCGACTCATGTTGGTCTGAACAAAGAGTGCGGCCAGCAGTACAACGAGGGCATCCTCGACCTGAAGCTCCAGCCCCAGGGCACACTGGCGGAGCAGATCCGTGCAGGCGGAGCAGGCCTTGGCGGATTCCTCACACCCACCGGCATCGGCACCATCGTTGCCGACAGTTCTTCACCGACCACGCTCGAAGGCAAGCAGGTTGTCGAGCTGGACGGCAAAGAGTATCTGCTGGAGAAAGCGATCCGCGGCAATGTTGCAATCATCCAGGGCTACGTCGCTGATGAGTCCGGCAACATCCGTTACAAAGGCTCCACACGTAACTTCAATATTCCGATGGCATCCGCAGCGGATATTGTTATCGTAGAAGTTGAGAAGATCGTTCCGGCCGGCGAGATCGGTCCGAACTATGTTGAGACTCCTCACATCTTCGTTGATTACTTAGTCGTAAAGGAGGAAGCATAAGATGGAAAGAAGCGAGATTAAACCCTTCATCGCAAAACGTGTTGCGAAAGAGATTCATGACGGTGATGTTGTAAACCTTGGTATCGGTCTTCCCACAATGGTACCCGATTATGTAGATCCCGACATCAAAATTACTTTGCAGTCCGAGAACGGATTCATCGGCCTCGCAGCGGTAGACCCGGATGCAGACGACGCCGCTTACACGGTAAACGCAGGCGGACAGCCGGCCGGCATCGAGAAGGACGGCATGTTCTTTGATTCCTGCACATCTTTCGGCATCATCCGGGGCGGTCATGTGGACGCTACCGTACTTGGTTCCCTCCAGGTAGATGAGAAAGGCGATATCGCGAACTGGATTATCCCCGGCAAGATGGTTCCCGGCATGGGCGGCGCAATGGACCTGGTTGTGGGCGCAAAGAAAGTTATCGTTGCCATGGAGCACACCCAGAAAGGCGCACCGAAGATCCTGAAAGAGTGCACACTCCCCCTGACCGCAAAGGGACAGGTCAACCTCATCGTCACCGAGATGGGCGTGATGGAAGTGACTCCGGAAGGTCTTGTACTGACCGAGTACAACCCTGAGTTCACCGTGGAAGAGATTCAGGCTGCTACAGAGGCTACCCTGATCGTATCCCCGGATCTGAAGTCCATGATCTAAAACATCCGTTTTACAGGAAAATACGCTTAATAAAAATTTCCCGGCATGCAGCCGGGAAATTTTTTATTTCGATACATCTTCAAATCATTTATTCCGTCTCATCCGTCGCACAAACAGACAATCCCAGCTCCCGCAGCTGCTTCTCATCCACCGTGTTCGGCGCATCTGTCATCAGGCAGGAAGCGTCTTTCATCTTCGGGAAGGCGATGACATCACGGATGGACTCCGCCTGCACCATAAGCATCACCATACGGTCTAATCCGTAAGCCAGTCCCGCATGAGGCGGTACACCATATTTGAAAGCTTCCAGCAGGAAACCAAACTGACTCCACGCCTGTTCCTGGGTAAAACCCAGCACCTCGAACATTTTTTCCTGAATATCGTTCTGATGGATACGGACGGAACCGCCGCCCATCTCCGCACCGTTTAAGACAATATCATACGCTTTCGCGCGGACCGCGCCCGGATCGGAATCAATCTTATCCCAGTCCTCCTCCATCGGCATGGTAAACGGATGATGCATGGCCTTAAAACGCTCCTCCTCGTCAGACCACTCCAGTAGAGGAAACTCTGTCACCCAGAGGAAATTAAACTTCTTCGGATCCATCAGCCCCAGTTCTTTGCCCATATGAAGGCGCAGCGCACCCAGCACATCCCAGACTACTTTATTTTTATCCGCGGCAAACAAAAGCAGATCTCCGCTCTTGCCTCCCATGGCATCAATCAGCTTCTGCAGGCCTTCCTCCGTGAAAAACTTTGAAAAAGAGGATTTGACGCTTCCATCACTCTTACACTGAATGTAGGCAAGTCCCTTCGCGCCATAGGTCTTCGCCAGCTCCACCAGCTTATCCACCTGCTTCCGGCCGAGATCTCCTTTGCCAGGCACGCAGATGCCGCGGACACTCCCGCCGTTCTCCAGCGCATTGGAGAAGACGGCAAACTCACAGCCCCGCACCACGTCAGATACATCAATCAGCTCCATGCCGAACCGTGTATCCGGCTTATCGGAGCCGTAGCGGTCCATCGCCTCCTGCCAGGTCATCCGCGGAATCGGAAGCTGCACGTCCACACCGATGGCCTCCTTAAATACATACTGAAGCAGGCGCTCATTCACATCGATCACATCATCCACATCCACAAAGGCCAGCTCCATATCCGCCTGAGTAAACTCCGGCTGACGGTCTGCCCTCAGATCCTCATCGCGGAAGCATCGGGCAATCTGGAAATACCGGTCATAGCCGGAGCACATCAGCAGCTGCTTAAACAGCTGCGGCGACTGGGGCAATGCATAAAAATTGCCCGGGTGTACGCGGCTGGGCACCAGGTAATCCCTCGCTCCCTCCGGCGTAGACTTTGTCAGCATCGGCGTCTCAATCTCCAGAAATCCTTCCTTCGCCATAAACTCCCGGAGCAGATAAGCCACCTTGCTGCGCAGCATCAGGTTGCGCTGGATATCCGGGCGGCGCAAATCGAGATAACGGTATTTTAAGCGCACCTCATCTCGCGTCTGCGAGTTCTCCTCAATCTGAAACGGCGGCGTCTCGGACTCCGACAGAATGCGCAGGGACTCTGCGATCACCTCGATGTCACCTGTCTTTAAATTCTCATTGACGGCCGCAGAGCGCTTCTGCACAACACCCTCCACCGCGATAACAAACTCGTTGCGCAGCGTGCCCGCCTTCGCGAATCCCTCCGCGCCCACGCTTGTCTCATCAAACACAATCTGAAGCAAACCGGAACGGTCTCTCAGATCCACAAAGATCAGACTGCCGAGATTTCTTCTTCTCTGCACCCAGCCCATCACAGTCACTTTCTCACTGATATTTGCTGCAGATAATTCTGTACATCTGTGGGACCGTTTCAGTCCCCTCATCGATTCTGCCATGGCAAATCTCCTTTCGTCTCCTTCTGGTCCAGTTTATTGTAAAATTCGAGGAAATTCGTATAACCCTCTTTTTCAAGCTGTTCTTTCTGGAACTTTTTATTTTTATTCATGCGGACCACCAGCACCTGTTCGCCGATACTCCGCGCATTCTGAGCGCTTTTGATTACTTCTTTCAGCAGTTCGCCGGATAATCCCTTTTCCACCATGTAAACCGTCTTTACATGCTCATCCGGCACATGGAAACCGCTCTCCAGAAGCAGAAGAATAATCCGCTCAAAGCCGATGGAAAATCCACAGGCCGGCACTTCTCTGCCGGTAAAATTGCCCACCATCTTGTCATAACGGCCGCCGCCGCAGCAGCTTCCGCCGAATTCCGGCATATTAATCTCAAAAATCGTGCCGGTATAATAGGACATGCCACGCACCAGCGTCGGGTCAAAGACCAGTTCAAACTTTGCCGCTTTCGATGCGTTGACCGTCTGCGCAATCTCTTTCATGTTCTGCACAACAGACTCCTCCAGGAAATCTCCCAGCGCTTCCGCCAGATAAGAAAGACCGTCCTCCGCCTGTTCCACACCTTGAAAAAGAGAAAGATATTTCTCTGCGGACTCCTCGGAATATCCCTCCTTTGTCAGTTCCGCAGCCACGCCGTCCAGGCCGATCTTGTCCATCTTATCCAGGATGATAAAGACATTATCATACTCTCCCTCAGCAAATCCGCTGTAAGCCGCCATCGCCTTCAGAATACGCCGCTCATTGATGCGGATCTCGAAATTCTGGAAACCGATCTTCCCCAGTGTGGTGGTCGTCGCCAGGATCAGTTCAATCTCCGCCAGGTTGGACGGTTCCCCCAGAATATCAATGTCGCACTGCATGAACTGGCGGTAACGCCCTCTCTGCGGCCGGTCCGCCCTCCAGACATTGCCCATCTGCAGCGCCTTAAAGGGAGACGGAAGATCATTCGCATGGTTTGCATAAAAGCGGCAGAGCGGAACGGTCAGATCGTAACGCATCCCGTAATCCACCAGATCCATCTCGCTCTCAGCGGCATCCAGCTTCAGCTTCTCGCCGCGCTTCATCACCTTAAAAATCAGCTTCTCATTCTCGCCGCCCTGTTTATTCGTCAGGTTGGAAATATCCTCCATACAGGGAGTCTCAATCGGTGTAAATCCAAAAGAACTGTATGTCTCCCTGATCACACGCTGCACATAATCCCGGACTTTCATCTCCTCCGGCAAAATATCTTTCATTCCGTTGACCGGTTTTTTCTTTAATGTCATGATACATCCTCCTCTTCTTTATTTTTCATTTTTTATATGGGCAAACTCATTTACAGATGATGGTAAAACCCTTCATTTACGACCATTTCACCCTGGCATCCTCTTATTATACATAGATGTATTGCAAAATTCAACGTCAATCCTTATCGTGATATTACATCCACAGTAACGGCTGGCATTTTCTGCAAAATATGTACTATTTCTACAGTTTCTGTGATTTCGTCCGTAGATTCCGTCTCGCTTTACGAACCATCTGCCCGCTCTCTGCCGTTTCGTCCGTGAATCTTATCTCGTCCTACGGACTGTTGCCTCAGTTTCCGCAGTTTCGTCTGCATGCCCGCTCAGCAGCTTCCGCTTCCGCTCAATCATCTCATCCACCCGCTCCAGATAGGCCGTGATGTCTTTCACATTGCCCACCCGCTCAATGCGGTTTCCATGATCATACACCACTTTTGTGGTCGCGCCTGCGCCGAGCGCCATGATGGTCTGCTTCTCCTCCATAATCAGGATATTATAGACGCCCGCTTTGCCGGGAGCGGCATATCCGACATTTTCAAAATTCCCCGCCATATTCTTCTGGCGATATAGATAGTAAGGAGACAGCCCCATTCTCCGGCAGTAATCCGCCGTCAGGTCAATCGTCTCCCAGGTATTTTTCATATGGAGATACCCATACTGTTCCCGTTCCATCCGCAGCCGGGAGGCCCGCTTGATTGCCAGCGAATGCACTGTCACATTGTCAGGCTGCAGCGCGGCAACCGCCTCCATTGTCCGCCGCACATCGTCCGGGGTTTCTTCCGGAAGCCCGACGATCAGATCCATATTGATATTGTCAAATCCCATATCCCGGGCAAGCGTGAAGCTCTGCACGGTCTGCTCCACGGTGTGTCGGCGTCCGATCAGCCGCAGGGTCTCCTCTTTCATCGTCTGCGGGTTAATGGAAATGCGGGAGATATTGTGCTTTCTTAACACCTCCAGCTTCGCCGCGGTGATGCTGTCCGGCCGCCCCGCCTCCACCGTAAACTCAAGAAGATGATTTGTCGGATGAAAATTCTCCCCAATCGCCGTAATCAGCCGATCCAGCTGCTCCGGCTCCAGGGAGGTCGGCGTCCCGCCGCCGATATAGACAGAATTTAAATATTTCCCTCTCATCAATTCCGCTGTGGCAGCAATCTCTCTGCACAGAGCATCCAGATACTCGTCCACTCTCTTTCTCCAGGTGCCGATCGGATAGGAGGTAAAAGAGCAGTAAAGACAGGTGCTCGGGCAGAACGGGATCCCGATATACAGGCTGTAACCGTCCTCATAATCAATGCGGGAGAGAAGCTCCATCTCCCGCTTCGCCACCTCGATGCTCAGATCAATCCTGGCGTCTGAGGCAAAATAAGTGTCCCTCATGCAGGTACGGATCGCTTCCTCCGTCTGCCCCTCCTCCAGCATAGCCATGGGAATCTTAGTCGGGCGGATGCCCGTCAGAGTCCCCCAGGGAAGTGTGACTCCGGAGAATGCAGCGAGCAGTTCATACAGCTTTTGCTTTAGCCGGTTTTTCGTCTCTTTTCGGTCCGATGAAATCACAGAAACGCTTCCTGTCAGAACCGCCTTCTCTTCCTTCAGAGGCGCTTTTTCTCCCGTCAGAACCGCTTTCTCTTCCGTCTGGGTCACTTTTTCTCCCGGAAAGATAGCGGGGCGCCGCTATTCTTTTCCTCTTCCTCAGGCTTTTCGGATTCCCTGTGGTGAAATAAGAAAAATGTAATTACATCCTCCCCATAAGCCACTGCCAGATGGAATTTTGCCGTCCGGGCAAGTTTCCAGAACTCCGCTTCTTTCCACCGTCTGCGCTCAGCCAGTTTTTTTCTCTTTCCGTCAGAGCATCTCCATACGCTTCCGTTACATCTCCGTTTCCGTCAGTTGCATCCCCCTGCATTTTCGTTGCATTCCCGTTTTCATCTGCCGCAGCCATATTTTCTTTACAAGAAAAAGCCCGCACCATAACTTCCTGATCCGGGTAAAACGCTTTCACAAGCGAATGGATATCATATTCAAAATTGGATTCATTTAATGCTACTGTAATCATATCTATATCTCAGATTTAAAAATCCAGCCCCTTACATACAAGTACGACGTGTCTGCCGTTCTGAAATCTGCTGAACAGCTCATTGCCGGCACTCAAAGGAACGGGTTATAATCCGCCTCTGTTCCAATCGTCGTCGTCCCCATATGCCCCGGATAAACCTTCGTGTCCCGCGGCAGCACAAGAACCTTTTCCCGGATACTCCGCACCAGCTGCGACATACTCCCTCCCGGGAAATCCGTCCGCCCGATGGAACCGCAGAAGAGAGAATCCCCGCTGATCAGGGTCTTGTTCTCCGCAAAATAGTAGCATGCACCGCCCGGTGTGTGCCCCGGCGTGTGCAGTACGCGAATGTCAAAACCGGCCACAGAAAGCTGCTGACCGTCCTTCACAAACACATCCGCCTCATAGGTCTCCGGGTTTCCGAACATGGCGGAAGCATTCATCCGTACATCTCCGAGCGTCTTCCTTTCCGCCTCGTGCACATAAACCGGAATCTGATATTTTTCCTTTAAAAGCTTCGCATGATGAGCATGATCGTAGTGGGCATGCGTCAGAAAAACAGCAACCGGTTTTAACTCCAGCTTCGCGATATTTTTCTCCAACACAGGCGCATCCCCACCCGGATCCACGATAATAGTCTCCTTCGTGGAAGTATTCACCAGGAGATAGCAATTCGTACCGATATCTCCCACATTATATTCCAGAACCTGCAAGTCCGCCATATCTTACTCCTTTCTTACGCCGTCGTCCTCTCAATATCAAAAATACTCTCAATCTGCCGCAGCTTTTCCGCCACGGACGTCAGTTCATCCTTCCCCTTTGTATGGAAAGAAACCGTGATCGTCGCGACGCCTTTCTTATTCGTGTGGGAATTGATTGATACAATATCAATCGCCCGCTCGGTGAACACTTTTGAGATATCCACAAGCAGACCGGTGCGGTTGTTTGCAAAAATCTTGATCTCTGCCAGGTACTGCCCGTGTCCGAAATCCTCATCTGCGGCACCCCGCTGCCACTCCGCCTCAATCAGGCGGTTCCGGTCGATGTCCGGAAGCTGGATGATATTAGAACAGTCCATGCGATGAATGGAAACGCCCCGTCCCCTGGTCACAAAACCAACAATCTCATCGCCCGGCACCGGGCTGCAGCACTTGGAAAAATGCACCGCCACGTCAGCCAGCCCCTTTACAACAATCCCGCTTTTCTTCTTCGCATTGTTTGCCTGGGAAGCTTTCTCCCGGCTGTCAGCAGATGAACTTAAGACCTGCTCATCCGTCACGACAGCCTTCTGATCCTTCCGCAGTTCCTCCTGCATCCGGTTGATAATCTGCGCTTCGCGCAGACCACCGTGTCCTACCGCCGCCAGCACGGAATCCCAATCACGGAATCCATACTTTTTCTGCACTTTATCCTGATAAGCCGGCTTATTAAGCTCGCTGTAATTAATTCCTTTCGTCTTACAGTAAGCCAGCAGCATTTCCTTTCCCCGGACAATGTTTTCCTCTTTAAATTCGTGGCGGAACCACTGATTGATTTTATTGCGCGCCTGCGGACTTTTCACCACGTTCAGCCAGTCACGGCTGGGGCCTCTGGAATTAGCGGAGGTCACGATCTCAATCTGGTCGCCGTTGTTGATCGTATAATCAATGGGAACCAGCTTGCCGTTGACCTTGGCTCCTACCATCTTATTTCCGACGGCACTGTGGATATTGTAGGCAAAGTCAATCGTTGTTGACCCCATCGGCAGGGTCTTGACATCGCCGTTCGGCGTAAAGCAAAAGACGGTATCGGAAAACAGATCCAGGTCTGTCTTCAGCAGGCTTAAAAACTCCTTATTGTCCGCGGTACCCTGCTGCCACTCCAGAATCTGGCGCAGCCAGCTCAGCTTTTCCTCCTCGCCGCCGATAGCGTTGCCGTTATTCGCTTCCTTATACTTCCAGTGCGCCGCGATACCGTACTCAGATGTGCGGTGCATCTCCTCCGTGCGGATCTGAATCTCAAATGGCCTGCCGTCCGGACCGATCAGTGTCGTGTGAAGAGACTGGTACATATTCGGCTTCGGCATGGCGATATAATCCTTAAATCTTCCGGGGATTGGTGTATAATGCTCATGGATCACGCCCAGCGCCGCATAACAGTCCTTGACGTCCTTCACGATAATCCGGATGGCAAAGAGATCATAAATCTGATCCAGAGTCTTGTTCTGATTCACCATCTTCTTATAAATACTGAAAAAATGCTTGGCACGCCCCATGACATTTGCCCTGATGCCGGCGTCACTGATCACCTTGCTGACTTCCTGTACCAGTGCGTTGATGTAAGCCTCGCGGACGGACTTGCGCTGCGCCACCTGATTGACCAAGTCATAATAGGCCTCCGGCTCCAGGTACTTGAGCAAAAGATCGTCCAGCTCCGTCTTAATGCGGGAGATACCGAGCCGCTGCGCGATCGGTGCATAGATATCCATGGTTTCCCGGGCTTTTTCCTTCTGCTTCTCCGGCTTCATGTACTGCAGCGTCCGCATATTGTGGAGACGGTCTGCGAGCTTAATGATGATGACCCGGATATCCTTCGCCATGGCGAGAAACATCTTGCGCAGATTCTCCGCCTGCACCTCGACTTTATCCGCATCGTAGGACAGCTGCCCCAGCTTGGTCACGCCGTCCACCAGGAGAGCCACCTCCTCGCCAAACTCCTGCGTGACCTCCTCCTCCGAGACAAACGTATCCTCCACCACGTCATGGAGCAGCCCAGCCACGATAGTCTCCTTATCCATCTCCAGCTCCGCCAGAATGATCGCCACGTACAGCGGATGGATAATATATGGCTCGCCGGATTTTCTTCTCTGATCCTTATGTGCTTTAGAAGCAAGGCGGTAAGCCTTCTCCACCATAGAGATGTCCTCTGACGGGTGATACTTCTGAATGGTCGCCAGCAGCTGGTCATACAGATCCTCCGGTTTGACAAAATCCCTAATCTGCACGATCGGCTTCCGGGCAGGAATCACGTCCCCCTCCAGCATTGATTTATTTTCGATTTCCGTTAATCTATTTTCTTCCATATTGTTTGCAACCTGTTATAAATACTGTTCACAGTTCATTTTAAAAATACGATTCCGTGTTTCCGCCTTCCTGCATACAGGCAGTTGTTTCTGACAACTTTTAATACCGATTATAAAGAATTTATAAAAAAATTGCAACAATTCCGTATCCTGTTTTCCTATGTTTTTCTCA
>JAJBTR010000352.1 GCA_020860745.1 Lachnospiraceae bacterium
GGCCAGGGCGGATTACGCGCCGCTGAAAAACAGACAGGTGGAGACAGACAGAAAGTCAATCCTGGTGAGAACTGTTAACCAGACCTGGCAGGTGAGGGAAAGAATACTGAATTTTGTGAATTGTAAAAACAGAATCATATTTTTATGATATTCATATTGGAAGCGAAGGAGGAGTTTACCATGGAAATCAGGACAGATATTGAGATCGCGCAGGCCTGTGAGATGAAAAAAATCACGGAGATTGCCGCGGTGGCGGGGGTAGAAGAAACGTATCTGGAGTAATACGGCAATTATAAGGCTAAGGTGGATTACGCATTGCTGAAAGACAAAAAGGATCAGCCGGATGGGAAACTGGTGCTGGTGACTGCCATCAATCCTACCCCGGCGGGCGAGGGCAAGACGACTACCACGGTCGGACTGGCCGATGGTCTGAGAAAGATCGGAAAGAATGCGGTGATGGCGCTGCGGGAACCTTCCCTGGGACCGGTTTTTGGTGTAAAAGGCGGCGCAGCCGGCGGCGGCTATGCGCAGGTAGTGCCGATGGAAGATATCAATCTGCATTTTACCGGTGATTTTCACGCGATCGGTGCGGCGAATAACCTGCTGGCAGCGATGCTGGACAACCATATCCAGCAGGGGAACGCGCTGGGGATCGACCCGAGAAAGATTACCTGGCGGCGGGCGGTAGATATGAATGACCGCCAGCTGCGAAATATTGTGGACGGACTTGGAGGCAAGCCCAACGGGACGCCCAGGGAGGACGGTTTTGACATCACGGTTGCCTCTGAGGTGATGGCAGTGCTCTGCCTGGCCAGTGACATCAAAGACTTAAAGGAACGGCTGGCGCGGATCATCGTCGCCTATACCTATGACGACAAGCCGGTTACCGCGGGTGATTTAAAGGCACAGGGAGCTATGGCGGCGCTCTTAAAAGATGCCCTGAAGCCGAATCTGGTGCAGAGCCTGGAGGGAACGCCTGCCTTTATCCATGGCGGTCCGTTTGCAAATATCGCGCACGGATGCAACTCTGTGACAGCCACCAGGATGGCGATGAAGCTGGGCGATTACGCGATCACAGAGGCGGGATTCGGCGCAGATCTGGGTGCGGAAAAGTTTCTGGATATCAAGTGCCGCATGGCTGGATTGAAACCGTCTGCGGTCGTGGTTGTGGCGACGGTGCGAGCGTTAAAACATCATGGCGGCGTGGCAAAAGCGGATTTAAACGAGGAGAACCTGGAGGCTCTTGCGGCCGGTCTGCCGAATCTGCTTCGTCATGTGGAGAATGTGACGCAGGTATATAAGCTGCCGTGTGTTGTAGCGATCAATGCTTTTCCCACGGATACAGAGGCAGAACTGAAACTGGTGGAGGAGAAGTGCAGGGAACTTGGCGTCAATGTCGCCTTGTCTGAAGTGTGGGCAAAAGGCGGTGAGGGCGGAAAAGCCCTGGCACAAGAGGTGGTAAGGCTCTGCGAGCAACCCAATGATTTCCAGTTTGCTTATGACGCGGACGCCGGCATCATGGAGAAGCTGAATGCCATCGCGACAAAGATTTACCATGCAGACGGGGTTACGCTGGTAGGCAGCGCGGTCAAACAGTTAAAGCAGCTGGAGAGCCTGGGATTCGGGAATCTGCCGATCTGCATGGCCAAGACACAGTACAGCTTTTCTGACGACGCGAAAAAGCTGGGGGCGCCGGAAGGGTTTACCATTGCGGTACGCAATCTGAAAGTGTCCGCGGGAGCCGGATTTATCGTGGCGCTGACCGGCGATATCATGACCATGCCGGGATTGCCGAAAGTGCCTGCCGCTGAGCGGATTGATGTGGACGAGGATGGCGTAATTTCGGGGCTGTTTTGAGAGTGAGACACGCACTCCTTAGAAAATGCTGCGATTCACAGTCCTTACCTCAAATGCGCAAAAACAGCCGTTTCCGAAAGAGCGGCATTGACAAGCGCCGCTCAGGATGTGTATAGTAGTAAAGGGTCTGTAAAAGACCGGTAACCTGCAGAAATGCAAAAGCAACATTTTATTGACAGAGTAGGGTCAGCGCGTTAAGTGCCGGAGAATGGGAGGTTGTCTCCGGACGAAACACGGGAGTGTGCGGTGCTGCCCCGCATCCGCTGCCGCATAAGGTGTGTATTTCCTTTTGTGGCACCAGACACGAAAGGAGATTATGATGAAGAACACAAGACAGATGGCATTGGACGCTTTATTGATCGCGCTCTGCGCAGTGCTGGGGTATATTTCCCTTGACCTGGGATTTATCAAGGTAACCTTTGAGAGCCTGCCGGTTTTACTGAGCGGCCTGCTCTTCGGCCCGATGGACGGATTTATTGTCGGAGCGCTGGGGACATTGATTTATCAGGTTTTGCGGTATGGCGTCACAGCCACGACGATATTATGGATGGTCCCGTATATGGTCTGCGGCGGCGTGGTTGGTTTTTACGCGAAGTCACACAATTTCCGGCTGAGCAGAAAACAGATTATGTTTATAGTAATCGTAACGGAATTGCTGATCACGGTGTTGAATACAGGGGTGATTTTTGTCGACAGCAAGATCTACGGTTATTATTCGGTTGCCTATGTATTTGGCTCGTTAGCTCTTCGACTGGCGACG
Organism: Lachnospiraceae bacterium; assembly: GCA_020860745.1. Lineage (GTDB taxonomy): Bacteria > Bacillota > Clostridia > Lachnospirales > Lachnospiraceae > Eubacterium_I. The sequence goes on from JAJBTR010000352.1 coordinate 2,618, forward strand.
TGCGTGGTAAAATCGATTGCGTTTGGTGTGGTTCTTCCCGGGATTGTGAAAGCGGTTCGCCACAGCCTGCATTTATGGAAGGAGACCGGGGAGGCTTCGTAAGGAAGGAAACAGCATGACAGCTATGGATTCTATTCTGATTCAGAAGAAATCTCAGCGCAGACAATGTATGGATGCCAGAAGAAATCTTACGGCACAGCAGCGCGCAGAATATAGCGCCCGGATTTCCGGGAGCCTGACACGGCTTCCGGAAGTGCAGCAGGCAAATGTTATTTTTTCCTATGCGGCGACGTATGATGAGGTGGATTTGACGGTCTTTCACCGCTGGGCAAAGGATGCGGGAAAAACACTCGCGTTTCCTGTTTCGGGAAAGGGAGGCGTGATGGAGGCATACGCACCGTGGGATGAAGACAGCTGGGAGACCGGGAAATATGGGATTCTGTCACCGGTACCATCCCGATCGGATTTTATTTGCCCGGAGAAGATTGACCTGATTCTGATTCCCTGTGTAGGATGGGATGATTATGGCGGCCGTCTGGGGCACGGAGCGGGGTACTATGACCGTTATTTGCTGAAATGCAGGCAGGCGGCGCAGGTTATGGTTGCTTTTGAGGCGCAGAAGCTGGAACGGACGGCACAGGAAGAGACGGATCAGGCGGTATCCTGTGTTGTGACAGAGGGTGGAGTGAAGCGATTTTTCTGATAGGGAGAGCAGGTATTGATGTGGTTTCCTTGATATCAGGAATATGCGGTGGACGCAAACAGATAAAGTACAACAGTATCGCCTGATGGGGAAAACGGGTGTCTGTGAAGAGCCTGCCGGATGTTGCAAAATGGAGTCTGCGTTTCCGTTCAGGAAGAGCATGATGGAATGGGAGAAATAAATATGACAGAGAAAAGCTGTAAAGAATTTGTGGAAGTCCTTGCTTCGAAATCACCGGTGCCGGGCGGCGGAGGCGCTGCGGCCCTGGCAGGCGCTCTGGGTACGGCTTTGGGCGAGATGGTGGGAAGCCTGACGGTCGGAAAGAAAAAATATGCGGATGTCCAGGAGGATGTCCTCCGGTTGAAGGAGGAAGCGCAAAAGCTGGAGCAGGAATTTCTGCGCCTGGTGGAGCGGGATGCGGAGGTGTTTGAGCCGCTCTCGAAAGCATACGGCCTTCCGAAGGATACAGAGGAACAAAAAGCACATAAGGCCCATGTGATGGAAGCGGCATTGAAAGAGGCCTGCACCGTTCCGATGCAGATCATGGAGTGCTGCTGTAAGGCGATCGATCTGGTTCGTGAGATGGAGACGATCGGGACGGCAATTGCGATCAGTGACGCCGGGTGTGCGGCGGCATATCTGAGGGCTGCCCTGACCAGCGCGTCGCTGAATGTGTATATTAACACAAAGTCCATGAAGGATCGCGGTTATGCGAGTGCACAGGATCAGTATGCGGCAAAGATGCTGGAAGAGTATGTGCCAATCTGTGACGAAGTTTTTGAAAAGGTAAAGGCGAGAGTCAGTGCGTGAAGATGGTGTGGCGACAGCTGGGGAGGCTTTGCGAAGATATGATTATAGGCAGGTCAGATCTGTCGTGAGAGACACGTCATTTTTTGAATGGTGTGCTGCAAGTGTGTATTTGAATGTGAGGATAATATGGCAAAGATATTAAAAGGAAAACCTGTCGCAGATAAAATAAACAGGGAAAGTATTGCGAAGGTGGAAAAACTGCGGGAAAACGGCACGCAGTCTACGCTGGCGATTCTGCGGGTCGGTGCGCGCGCGGATGATATCAGTTATGAGCGCGGTGCTATGAAGCGGTGCGACGCCGTGGGAGTCGCGGTGAAAAATGTGATTCTTCCGGAAAATGTTTCCCAGGAGGCGCTGATGGAGGAACTGGATCAATTAAATAAAGATTGCAATGTCCATGGGATTCTGGTGTTCCGGCCGCTGCCAAAGCATCTGGATGAGGAGGCTGTGCGGCTGGCGATGGATTCGGCAAAGGATGTGGATGGCATCACCGATGGCTCCCTGGCCGGTGTGTTCACCAATACGCCTGTGGGATTCTGCCCCTGTACGGCGCAGGCTGCTCTTGAAATTCTGGATTATTATGGCGTGAAGTGCAGCGGGAAGCGGGCCGCTGTTATCGGCAGAAGCCTGGTGGTGGGAAGACCGGCGGCGATGCTGCTGATGCATAAAAATGCGACGGTCACCATCTGCCATACCAGGACAGCGGACATGCCGTCTGTGACAAAAGAGGCTGACATTGTGATTGTCTGTGCGGGAAAGATGGAGACGATTGACGCGAAGTATTTCCGGCCGGGGCAGACGGTGATCGATGTGGGTATCGGCTATAATGAGAATAAAGGAAAGCTCTGCGGGGATGTGGATTACGATGCGGCGGAGCCGATTGTGAACGCGATTACTCCGGTGCCGGGCGGCGTGGGTTCTGTGACCACCGCTGTACTGGTGAAGCATGTGGTGGAGGCCGCCGGGAGGGCGGAGGAATCCGGAAATGCAGATGGTGCAGATTAAGCGGAGAAAACCTGGCGTATAAGCAGTGTTTGCAGGGAAACGTAAGCGGAAAGAATTTATGATGTACGCAGAAAGGCATTACGATGAAAGTGGTAAAGACATTTGTATCCGGCATCCTGGGCGGTGCCTGTATCAGTTTTGGCGGTATTGCTTATCTTTCTCTGGATGAGAAAGTGCTGGGCGCTCTGTTTTTTACCGTGGGGTTGTTTACAATCTGTACGTTTGGGCTGAATCTCTTCACAGGAAAAGTGTGCTACGTGTTTGAGCAGGACAGAAGCTACGCGCTGCAGATACCGGTTATCTGGCTGGGGAATCTGGCCGGAACGTGGCTGGTCGCTCAGATGGTGAAATTCAGCCGTCTGAGTACTCTGGCAGAAAAAGCAGTTTCCATGTGCCAGGTGAAACTGGAGGATGGGTATTTCAGCCTCTTCCTCCTCGGTATTTTGTGCAATATCTTTATCTACATAGCGGTGGAAGGGTTTAAAAATAACCCGCATGAACTGGGGAAATATCTCTCCCTCTTTTTCGGGGTGATGGTATTTATCCTCTGCGGGTTTGAACACTGCGTGGCAGATATGTTTTATTTCTCTGTGGCCGGAGTGTGGAGCGGGCAGGTATTTCTGCGTCTGCTTATTATCAGCGCGGGGAATGCCGTGGGAGGTGTGATATTCCCACTGGTGCGCAAATGGCTCCGGGCATAGAGAAAAATTGCGGAAGAATACATTGTGGAAGGAAGCATTTCAATGCATATTTTTTTGCTGAGGGAGTTTTCTTTTTTATGGATGTCTGCGTTAATGATCCAGAATATGCTCTATTTTCTGCCGGGTTTCCTTCACACGGGAATGATTTTTCCCGGATGCGTTGATTCCGATCACAATCTCTTCGTCCGTCACAATAGACGGGAACTGAAAATCACAGAGCAACTGGTCATTGCAGGCGTTGACAGGGATGCCGCGCTCGCGGCAAAGCCGACAGATTTCCCGATTCAGTTCCTCATCGTCGGTCGCGGCCAGAACGATGTCTCGGTCATTCAGGTCGTCCGTCTCGAAAGGCCGCAGCAGGATTTGGATTCTCCCGGACTCTGCCAGGGCATTTAATTCGTTGGTAACTGTCGGAGAGACAACGGAGATGTATTCTGCAAATGAAAGCAGCGTGTGGACCCGCCGGTCGGCGATGGTGCCGCCGCCTATGATCAGGATATTTTTTTGCTGATATCTATAAAAAAAGGAAAGTGTATGGTTGTGTCGTCCTTTGCTATCTTGTATGGTCTGAAGTTTGTCGAAATCTGGTTTTTTATCAACCTATCCATTCTCATTCGATGGGAACTATGTGCACTACGGACTAACTAGCCGGAACGGAAAAATCAGTCCGTAGGGAACCGCAGACGATACGGACGAAGTCGCCAAGGACGTAAAATCAGTCCGTAGGGAACCGCGGGCGATACGGACGAAGTCACCAAGGAAGTAAAATCAGTCCGTAGGGAACCGCGGGCGATACGGACGAAGTCACTAAGGAAGTCAAAACAGTCCGTAGGGAACCATAGGCGATACGGATGAAATCGCCGGGAAAGCAACATCAGTCCGTAGAAAATCGCGGGTAATACGGACAGAAACATCAAAAAATAGAATCTGTCCGTAATGTTGTAAAAATTGTCAAATGAGCAGCAGATTACAGCATATATCCTCTTATCAGTTCCAGCACACCGTTCAGTTCTTCCCGCGTATGCGCCGCGGAGAGGAACATGGCTTCAAACTGTGCCGGCGCCAGATAAATTCCGTGTCCGATCATGTGCCGGAAATAGTCAGCATATCTTGCGGTGTCGGAGGTTTTTGCCGTCTCATAGTTGCAGACCGGCTGGCCTGTGAAAAAGAGAGAACCCAGGGAGCCGCAGGCGTTTACCGTTGCCGGAACAGATGACTGCTCTGCGATTTTTCTGATTTCACCGAAGAACCATCCGCCTTTTTCGTTGAGATCCGTATAAATCTCAGGGTGTTCTTTCAGGATGCCAAGCTGTGCGATTCCCGCTGCCATGGCGACGGGATTGCCGCTTAGCGTTCCGGCCTGGTAGACGGGACCGAGCGGCGCGACGCGCTCCATGATCCCGCGTTTTCCGCCGTAAGCGCCCACCGGCATGCCGGCACCGATGATTTTCCCGTAGGTGACCAGGTCGGCGTCGATGCCGAAATATTCCTGCGCACCGCCGAAAGCCAGGCGGAAGCCGGTGATGACTTCGTCAAAAATCAGGACAGCGCCGTATTTCGTGCACATGGCGCGGAGCGCTTCCAAAAATCCCTGTGCCGGAGGGACAACGCCCATGTTGGCGCCCACCGGCTCCACAATCACCGCCGCAATCTCATCCGGAAAAGTGTCAAACAACTTTTGCACGGATGCGGCATCGTTGTAGACTGCGGAGAGTGTGTCCTGCGTGCAGCCTGCCGGGACCCCCGCGCTGTCCGGAATTCCCGCTGTCATGACGCCGGATCCTGCCTGCACCAGCAGAGCGTCGGAATGTCCGTGGTAGCAGCCCATAAATTTTACGATCTTGTCGCGGCCGGTGTAGCCGCGGGCTGCCCGGATGGCGCTCATCACGGCTTCCGTGCCGGAGTTGACCATCCGCACCATCTCCATGTTCGGGACGGAGCCGCAGATTAGTTCCGCCATCTCCACTTCCCGTTTGGTGGCGGCGCCGTAGCTTAAGCCCTGTTCACAGGCTTTGATCACCGCTTCCCGCACGGCAGGATGGTTGTGGCCGAGAATCATGGGCCCCCAGGAACCCACGAAATCCAGGTAGGTATTGCCGTCTTCGTCTGTCATATGTGTGCCGTCGGCGGAGGCAATCATCCGGGGAGACTGCCCGACGGATCCGAAGGCGCGAACCGGGCTGTTGACGCCGCCCGGGATCACTTTTACGGCGCGCTCAAATAATTGTTCTGATTTCGTCATCCGATTTTTCCTTTCTTAATCCTGTAATATCTTCCGCAAATTGAATTATCCGATCTTCCCCTCAGCCATATATCCCGCGATATCTTCCGCGAAGTAAGTCAGATAGATGTCGCAGCCCGCACGGAAAGCAGAGGCGGCTGTCTCGCAGATGATTTTTTCCTCGTCAATATATCCCAGCGCAGCGCCGGCCTTGATCATGCTGTACTCGCCGCTGACGCTGTAGGAGGCGATCGGTACGTGGACTTCCTGCCTGATCTTAGCCACCATATCCAGGTAGGACATGGCCGGTTTTACCATGATAATATCTGCGCCTTCCTCCACATCCAGGAGAGCTTCCTTAATCCCCTCACGGCTGTTGTGATAATCCATCTGGTAACTTTTGCGGTCGCCGAAGGAGGGGGCGGAACCGGCCGCATCGCGGAACGGTCCGTAAAAGGCGGAGGCATATTTGACCGCATAGGACATGATCGGCGTGTTGATGAAACCATGTTCGTCCAGAGTGGAGCGGATGGCGGCCACGCGCCCGTCCATCATATCGGAGGGAGCGACCATGTCGGCGCCTGCCTCCGCGTGGGAGAGCGCCGTCTGTGCCAGCAATTTCAAAGTCCGGTCATTATCTACTTCATGCCCATGGAGTACGCCGCAGTGCCCGTGGGACGTGTATTCACACATGCAGACATCCGTGATCAGGTACATCTCCGGAAAGTCTTTGCGCGCCCGGCGCAGTGCCTGCTGGACAATGCCGTTCGCGGCGTAGGCTCCGCTGCCCACTTCGTCCTTTGCATCGGGAATGCCGAAAAACATCACCGATGTGACGCCGGCGTTTTGCAGTGATTCCAGTTTTTCTCCCATGGTGTCAACCGTGTAGCGGTATTGTCCCGGCATGGTGGGAATTTCTTCCTTGATTCCGGAACCCTCCCGGACAAAGAGAGGGTAGATCAGGGAAGATGGATCCATCCGCGTCTCCCGCACCATTTTGCGCAGGTTCTCGCCGGAGCGGAGACGGCGGGGGCGTATGGTAAGATTCATAATGACTCCTTTCAAACAAGAGGAATTGTTATAGTGAACGGTAATAACCTGTTAATTTCTTTATTATATCTGTTTTGCAGATGCTGTGCAAGGCGCAACTTGCTGAAAGAGAAGAGTTGGGGTTGTTTTCATTCCTTTTTTCGGCTAAAATACAGGTTGACAGTGAAGGCATGAGCGGGCCGACAGTATTCTCGTTATATTTGCCTGTGATAAGGATAACGCTTTGCTCGCGGACGGAGCGAAGACTGGCAGATTAGCGATCAGTTCAGGGCTGAGCTGTTGCAAACGATATTATATTTTCTAAGCGAAACAGGAAAGGAGAATAACTATGAGTAAATACGCAGGAACACAGACGGAGAAGAACCTGATGGCCGCTTTCTCGGGAGAGTCCGAGGCGAGGAATAAATACACTTATTTTGCATCAACGGCGAAGAAAGAGGGATACGAGCAGATTTCGGCTCTCTTCCAGAAGACAGCCGATAACGAAAAAGAGCATGCCAAGATGTGGTTTAAGGAACTGGAGGGGATCGGTGACACCGCGCAGAATCTGGAAGCGGCAGCAGCCGGTGAGAATTATGAGTGGACGGATATGTATGCCGGATTTGCGAAGACAGCCGAGGAGGAAGGATTTCCGGAGCTGGCAGCGAAATTCCGCATGGTTGCTGAGGTGGAGAAGCACCACGAGGAGAGATACCGCGCGCTGCTTCACAATGTAGAGACGGCGGCCGTGTTTGAGAAGAGTGAAGTTAAGGTCTGGGAGTGCAGAAACTGCGGACATATCATGGTGGGAACGAAAGCACCGGAGATCTGTCCTGTCTGCAGCCATCCGCAGAGCTATTTTGAACTGCAGGCAAAGAACTATTAGGGAATTGTGCTATTAGCAGACTGCTGTAATATGCAGCGGGTATTGATTCGGGACCGTTTGTACCGTGCCGGAAAGTGCCGTGCTGAGGTCCTGTACAAGTGTAATGAAGAAAGGTCGTAGGATTCATATGACGTTGCGGGAAAACAATACGATAGCTGCATGGATTTCCATTCTGCTCGGGGCGATTTTTATCATCAACCCGGGTGGAACGGGAAAAGTAATTGTTGTGATTGCAGGTATTGTTCTTCTGATTACAGGAATTGCAGATATTATCCGCCGGTTTACGGCGGATGACGTCTGTGTTTCTGATGGCAGGAAGATCAGCGGTATCGTGAAACTGATTGTGGGCATCTTTATCCTCACACATGTCGGGACGGTACTCACATTGCTGGCGTATATTCTGGGTATTGTGATTCTGATCTGGGGCAGCCGCAGTCTGGAGAATATTCTGATGCAGAGACGGGAAGGAAAGACGGATGGAGCGATGCAGATTCTCTGGTCGCTGCTTATCCTTGCAGTGGGAGTGTTCCTGTTGTTTTTCCCTTTCGGCGCGGTGAACACGGTGATTCTGATCGCTGGGGTTATCCTGGTGCTGTACGGTGCGGCGGAGCTTTATATGTCCTGGCGCAATAAGTCGGGAGAACTGTAATATGGTTCCGGCGCAGTAAGTTGGGAGAACTGTAATATGGTTCTGGCGCAGCAAGTCAGCTGAACTGTGACGTGATATATCTGGGGTCAGAAGGTTATGAAAGATAAGATTAAAAAATTTTGTAAGCGTCTGACGGAGTGACAGGGAATGGATTATAATGAAAAACTGACCGACAGGCAGATAGCCCTGTCGGACAATCTGAAAAACTATTTAAAGGGTCTGGGTTCTGCCGCTGTAGCCTTTTCGGGCGGCGTGGACTCGACTTTTTTGTTAAAAATGGCGCAGGAAGCCCTGGGAGACCGGGTGCTGGCGGTGACGGCTTCCTCCTGCTCTTTTCCGAAGAGAGAGTTGAAAGAGGCGAAAGCTTTTTGTAGGAAAGAAGGCATCCGCTGTGTCGTCTGTGCGTCGGAGGAGCTGGACATCGAAGGCTTTTCGCACAATCCTCCCAACCGCTGTTATCTGTGCAAGCGTGAATTGTTTGAAAAAATCGGTCGGATTGCGGCAGAGAACGGTATTGCACATGTCCTGGAAGGGTCGAACCTGGATGACGAGGGGGATTACCGCCCGGGGCTTCAGGCGGTGGCGGAGCTCGGCGTGCTGAGTCCGCTGCGCACCTGTGGCCTGACAAAGGAGGATATCCGTGCTCTCTCCCGGTCTATGGGATTGCCGACCTGGGATAAGCCGTCTTTCGCCTGCCTGTCCTCCCGTTTTGTTTACGGGGAGACGATCACCAGGGAAAAGCTTGCCATGGTGGATCGGGCGGAGCAGCTTCTGCTGGATCTGGGCTTTCACCAGGTGCGCGTGCGGATTCACGGGGGAATCGCGCGGATTGAGGTGGAACCCGGGGAGTTTGGAAAAATCATGACGGAGAATGTCCGGGAAGAGATTTATCAAAGGTTTCAGTTTTATGGCTTCTCCTATGTGACTCTGGATCTGCGGGGATACCGGACGGGGAGTATGAATGAGACACTGGAGCGGGAAAAATAAAAAACAGCGGGAGGAATTTACTTGGAACAGAACAGGACAAGCGGCAGCATTTTGAAAACACTTCTGGCGTTTTCCCTTCCGTATCTGCTGTCGTATTTTTTACAGACTTTATATGGACTGGCGGATCTGTTTATCATCGGGCAGTTTGGTGATGTCGCCGGTACAACTGCCGTGTCTGTGGGCAGCCAGGTGATGCATATGGTGACGGTGGTGATCGTGGGCCTCGCAATGGGGACCACGGTGATGATCGGGCGGGCAGTCGGCACCGGCCGGCGGGAGGAAGCCTCCCGTGCGGTGGGCAACACGATTCTGCTGTTTATCGGCGTTGCGATTCTGCTGCCGGTGGTTCTCCTGCTTTTGCGCAATCCGATT
>JAJBTR010000197.1 GCA_020860745.1 Lachnospiraceae bacterium
GTTAAATTCAGCATTTATCTTATGTTTAAAATTTCTTCATGAAACAACCCTGATTGCGCTCTTTCTTAATAAAATGTAAACTGTAAACACGAACATATGCGCAAAAAAGTTTACAATGTTGAGTTGTAAAATGATTGGATTCCCTAATCGATTGGATTATGACTGATTTCTGATTGGCTGGAATTTCTAATCCAGGTGGAAACCATCAAAATTTCCTTTCTTTTCCAGGTTTTATGCGGTTTTTCGATGTTTCTTTTGAAACAGGGGAAGAGGGATTCGAACCCCCGTGAACGGTTTTGGAGACCGTGATACTGCCGCTGTATGATTCCCCTGTATATGGGCCTGAGTGGACTCGAACCACCGACCTCACGCTTATCAGGCGTGCGCTCTAACCGGCTGAGCTACAGGCCCCAACACCAGTAGATATTACCATTCTATAAAAGAAAAGTCAATAAAAGATTTGATTTATGAATATTTTCTCTGTAGAGTTCTCTGTGGTTATAGTATATACATTATTATTTGGCAGAAAAATCAACCTTATTTTAAAATCCACCCAATCGCTTCCCTGACATTGCTCACCCCGACGATCTCGATTCCGACTTTCCTCACCTGCTCTGTCACGCAGACTTTCGGCAGGATGCACCGCTCGAAACCCAGCTTCTTTGCCTCCTGCACTCTGGTCAGCGCCATGCTGACGGACCTCACCTCGCCGCTCAGACCCACCTCTCCGAAGCAGATGGTCCGGTCGGAGATTGGAATATCCTTATAGCTGGAGACGACCGCCAGGACAATGCCGAGGTCGATGGCCGGTTCGTTCATGCGGACGCCTCCGGCGATATTGACGTAGGCGTCACTGGAGGACAGATGAATGTCCGCCCGCTTTTCCAGGACGGCGAGAAGCAGATTCACCCGATTTAAATCGGCGCCTGCCGCGGTGCGCCGGGGCAGACCGAAGCCGGTCTTGCAGATCAGCGCCTGGATTTCCACCAGGATCGGACGGGTTCCCTCGATGGAACAGGCGACGACGGAGCCGGACGCTCCCTCCGGCCGTCCGGAGAGCATATACTCGGAAGGGTTTGGCACTTCGACCAGACCCTCGCCGCGCATCTCGAAAACACCGATCTCATTGGTGGAGCCGAAACGATTTTTCACGCCCCGCAGCACGCGGTAGGCCACGTGGCGGTCTCCTTCGAAATAGAGGACAGAGTCGACCATATGCTCCAGCACCCGGGGGCCAGCCACCACACCCTCCTTGGTCACGTGCCCGACAAGAAAAATCGTGATATTCAGCAGTTTTGCCAGCTGCAGGAACAATCCGGTGGCCTGGCGGATCTGGGAGACGCTGCCCGGCGTGGAGGACGCGTTTTCACTGTACATGGTCTGGACGGAGTCGATAATCGCCACTTTCGGCCGCTCCCTCTGCAGCACGTTCGCCACATTCTCCAGATTCGTCTCACAAAGAAGCTTCAGGGAATCGGAAAAGCTGCCGATGCGCTCCGCGCGGATACGGATCTGCTGCAGCGACTCCTCCCCGGAAATGTACAGGACACTCCTGTCCGCGGCGGACAGGTTGCGGCACACCTGCAAAAGAAGAGTGGATTTACCGATGCCGGGGTCGCCGCCCACCAGCACCAGAGAGCCGGGGACAATCCCGCCGCCCAGCACCCGGTCCAGCTCACCGATACCGGTCGAAAATCGTTCCTGCCCGCTCATCTCCACACGGGAGAGGGAAATGGGTTCCGGGGCATTCCGACAGGCGCCTGCATGCCTGCTCCTGGCTGTACCGGAACCATCAGAATTACCGGTGCGGCCCGATTTGCCTGCATCTGCCGCCGCACCGGCGGCAGTTCTTCTGCTTTCACCTGTTCCGTCCAGGGAAATTCCTGCCAATCCAAGCCAGCTTCCTCCGGAGCCGCCTGCGCCTTTCGGTGCAGCCGGCTCCTCCACAAAAGTATTCCACTCTCTGCAGCCCGGACACTGGCCGAGCCACTTTGCAGACTCATAACCACAATTCTGACAGAAGAAAACTGTATTTTTTCCCTTGGCCATTCTTTTCTGCTTCCTCTCAGACTATTTCAACTTCTGTTCTCATGCTCTGCGGACTGATTCTGCTTTTCCGGCAACCTCGCCCGTATTCTTCTGCCCTGCCTGCGGACTGATTTTGCCTTTCCGGCTTTCTCGTCCGTATTATACCTGACATTCACACCTCGAATATAATCTCCCCCTTACGGACGGACACCGTGACCGCATCCCACTCTTTCACTTTCCCGGCGAGGATTTCATCCGCCAACCGGTCTTCCAGCATAGTCTGGATCGCCCGGCGCAGAGGCCGCGCGCCGTACCGCGGCTCGTAAGCCTGCTCCACAATATGCTTTTTCACGGAATCACGGATCACCAGTTCGATGCCCATCTGCTTCCCGCATCGCTCCTGCAGCTCGTCTGTCATCAGCGACACGATCCGCTTCATATGATCTTTCGTCAGGGCATGGAATACGATGGTCTCGTCTATCCGGTTTAAGAACTCCGGTCGGAACAGTCTTCGCACTTCCTCCATCACATTGGATTTCATCCGCTCATAGTCCTGCTGCTCATCTTCTGTCACTGCAAAGCCCAGCTTCTTCGGCTCCACAATGGACTTCGCCCCGGCGTTCGATGTCATAATAATGATTGTATTTTTAAAGTCTACTTTTCTTCCCTGGGCGTCCGTCACATGTCCGTCGTCGAGGACCTGAAGCAGAATGTTAAACACATCCGGATGCGCTTTCTCAATCTCATCAAACAGGATAACGGAATACGGATGGCGGCGGACCTGCTCGCTCAGCTGTCCTCCCTCATCGTAGCCCACGTAGCCGGGCGGCGAGCCGATCATGCGGGATACACTGTGCTTTTCCATGTATTCTGACATATCAACGCGGATCATGGCGTCCTCCGTGCCAAAGACTTCCTGCGCCAGCGCCTTGGATATCTCTGTCTTTCCCACGCCGGTCGGACCCAGGAACAAAAACGAACCGATCGGGCGGGAGGGATCTTTGAGGCCCACTCTGCCGCGGCGAACCGCCCTGGAAACTGCTTTGACTGCTTCATCCTGGGCAATCACCCTCTTATGCAGGGAAGTTTCCATCCGTTTCAGCCGGGCGAACTCGCTCTCTGTCAGCCGTTTCACCGGAATATGAGTCCATGCAGCGACGACCTCCGCCACGTCATTTTCTCCCACAGTCAGCTTCTTCCTGTTGTGAGCCTGCTTCTGTTTCTTTACCGCTTTCTCATGCTCCTCCTGCGCGTTCTGCAGTTCTGTCCGAAGCGCAGATGCCCGTTCCAGGTCAAGCTGCGCGATTGCCTGTTCCAGCTCCTGCCGCAATGCTTCCAGCTTTTTCTCCGGTTCTGCCGTTTCCTCCAAAGCGGGAATGCCGCGCAGGCGAACCCTGGACGCCGCCTCGTCCATCAGGTCGATGGCCTTATCCGGCAGGAAACGGTCGCTGATGTATCTGGCGGATAATTCCGCTGCAGCGCGGACGCCCGCATCTGTGATGACGACGCCGTGATGCGTCTCATACCGGCTGCGAAGCCCCAACAGAATGGCTGCCGTTTCTTCCGGATCCGGCTCTTCCACCAGAATAGACTGAAACCGCCGCTCCAGAGCCGCGTCTTTCTCAATATGCTTCCGATACTCGCGGACCGTTGTGGCGCCGATCACCTGAATCTGTCCCCTGGACAGCGCAGGCTTCATAATATTCGCCGCGTCCAGAGCGCCCTCCGCACCGCCCGCACCAATGATAGTGTGCAGCTCATCGATAAAGAGAAGAACGTCTTTCGTCTCCTCTGTCTCTTTTAAAATGCCTTTGATTCTCTCCTCAAACTCACCCCGGTACCTGGTTCCGGCCACCAGCCCGGCCACATCCAGTGACAAGACGCGTCGGTTCTGCAGAAAGTCGGGAACAATTCCCTGCGCAATCCGCTGCGCCAGTCCTTCTACAATGGCCGTCTTTCCCACGCCCGGCTCCCCGATCAGACAGGGGTTGTTTTTTCCTCTGCGGCTTAAGATCTGTACCATACGCTCCAGCTCCGGCTCTCTGCCAACGAGAGGATCCAGTTCCCCGGCTTTTGCGCGCGCCGTCAGATCCGTGGAATACTGATCCAGCAAAGCGATTCCCGCGGAGGCTCCCTCTTTTCCTGTGCGCATTTTTTTTACGCTGGCATACTCCGCAGATCTTCCCATCGCAAACAGGATTTCCCCGTACATCTGATCCAGGTTCACGGTCAACACGGCGAGTATCTGCGCCGCCGCACAATCCGGATGTTCTAACAGGGACAGAAGCATATGCTCTGTCCCCACTAATTCACTCTCATATTGCTGCGCCAGCTCAGCCGCCCGTTCCAGTACCTGCTCTGACTCCGGCATCAGCGCGACCGCCTCCGCCCCGTCCGCCGCCGGAATCGGCAGAATCATCTCATCGATCACACGCAATACTGTCGTTTCCTGAACCGACTGCCGCCGAAGGACCTGACCTGCCACGCCGTTTTTTTCCCGTATCATGCCCAGCAGAATGTATTCCGTACCGAGCACGCGCAGACCTCTCTCTTTCACCAGATTCTGCGCGATGCGCATCACCTGTCTGGCCTGCTTTGTATAGGCATAAGACTCCATCTGTCCTTACCTCCTGACATTTTCATTTACAGATTGCCGGGAATTTTATACTCCTCTCAGAAGCTGTCCCGGCCGTCTTACATATACCCTGGTATACCTCAGCTTTACTCGTAATCAGAGTAAATCTCATCCACGAGCTGATGGGCTTCCTCCCGGGTAACACCCTTGCAAAATCCTCTGGCGATTGCCAGACGGAGGTGCTCCTTCATCTCATCCATTGCCTTGAGCTTGTCAATATCTATGGCGATGACTGCTCCCGTCCTGCGCCCCAGACGGAGAAGCCCCTCCTGACGAAGAACCGAGTATGCCTTGTTCACCGTATGCATGTTAATCCCGATTGTATCCGCCAGGCTTCGCACTGAGGGAAGCGAATCCCCCTCCTGATACTGACGGGTGGCAATCCCGTAAATAATCTGGTTGCGAAGCTGAATGTAAAGTGCCTCATCGCTGTCAAAATCAATCTGTATCTCCATTTCCTCTGTCTCTCCTTATACTTATGTAATTTTATTACTATTCACGGTTGCCTCTCATGCACAAAAGCTGCCGTTTCGCGTCTGGCACAGTAAAAACGCTGTTCCTCCTTTTGGTTATGCAGACGGAATTCCTGTTTTACAAAAACTCCAGATCTTCGTCGTCATCGTAATATTCCGGCTCATCACCCGGCAGCTTCAGTTTGCTCAGATCTATGATATCTGATTCATCCGAAGCCGGGATATCATAATCCGCCCCTTTCTCTATCGGTATATCATAATCATCCAGCCATTCTGCCGCTATTTCCTCCTCGCGAAGCCGGGAAGCTTTCCGCGCTGCGCTGGTTTCTTTCTTCACAGCATCCTGTGCCGGGCTGTCTTCTTTCGTCGGGGCTTTCCGCACCATACCGGCTTCCTGCTTCACAGCATCCCTCGCCGGGTCATCCTTCTGTATTCCGGTCTCCGGCATCAGTTCTTCACCCCGTACCCCGGCGGATTCCCCCGCAGTCACGTCCGTCTCAGAAGCCATATCTTCCTCAATATAACGGTTCAGGAGCGCCTCAAAATCCAGATCATCCATGGAATCGAGATCCATCACATCGATGCCTCCGATCTCTGACATCGGTCCCGGAGCCAATGCCTCCTGCACAGGGGCGTTTTCCTTTTTCATTTTCTTTGTGTGTGACGCTTTTCCTCTGCGTCCGCTGCCTGCTTCACCCGCATACCCTTCCGCAGTCTGCTCTGATTGCTGCCCTGTTTCCGCCTTTGCATCCGCCTTTAGCTGCTTTGCCGCCATCCTGTCACCGGTCTCTTCCCCATCTGGCCGCGCTGCTCCTTTTCCGACTTTCACCGGTTCGGGCTTTTCAGGTTTTTTCTTTATTTTTACCCTGTCCCGTTCCCCGGAATCACTTTTCTGCCTTGGATCTGCAACAGTCTTTTTCTGCGCCAGCTCCTCATCCTCCTCAAGCTCTTCTTCCAGGATACGGCGAAGGCGGCGATAGCGCACTGAAAATATGATGGTCAGAATCAGAAGCAGCAATCCGACCACAGCGAGCACACTGAATGCCATCTTTGTCAGAGAGTCCGTGGAGAAATCAGACTCCGTCTCCGTCTCATCCGCCGCCGTCTCTGTCACACTATACTGCATATTCAGAATATTTTTCTGAATGGTGCCGTCATCCGCGTTATAAACATACCATCCGGTTTTCCCGATTTCATTGTACCCGTATACATAATAAAAATCCACGATAGCCGCGTCGTCTGCAACCAGCTCGTCCGGTTCCGTCAGCTGGAGCGCAGTGACCGTGGCTTCCTCAAATGCAAGGCTGGTCTCCGCAAAGCGGTCGGACACCAGCGAGAGCTCAGCCTCCGGAATATCTGTCAGAGTAATGGATCCATTCTGCGTCGTAAATTCCAGGGAAACATTCTCTCCCTCCTCATCCGTCTCCTCCGCATCGGAATCCTCATCCAGGTTCTCATCGGAAGTCTCCAGCAGGTCTCCGCGCACCCATCCGCTGCGCTCCACGCCATCCACGGTATACGAAACCTGATACCATGTATTTCCATCTGATCCCGTCGTCTCATCCTCAATGGACACGGCCTGCCCCTCAGACAGACCGCCCACCTGTGCGCCGCTGACGGCGGACTCACGAACCACAATATTATCTGATACCGCTGTGCCTGACGCCGGAACCGCCCATGCCGTCACGGCCGTCCCGGACGCAACCCCCCGCCACAGACAGGGCAGCTGTCATGGCAAATGCAAACACCCGTCTTTTCCATCTCGTTTTATTTCTCATTCTTCTTTCCTTTCACAAAACAACATTTCATTCATAATAATTGCAATCGTTTGGAAATGTCAACCAAAGCATGAAAAGATCAGTGAAAGATTGATGAAAAGCCTTGATTTTATAAGTCCTATACGCTAAGATAGGACAGAAAAACATAAATCAGGATCGTAATTTCTGATTTTTTACATAATATGATTCAGGCAGTATCAGAAAGGATGAGAATATGAAAAAGAAATTGCTTCTTTCCCTGCTTGCCGCTGTGACAGCAGGCAGCGTTTTATTCTGCAGTGGCTGCAGTGTTGACCTCACCAGCATTAACGAAGAGGATGCGACTCTCTCCGCTGAGATTGAGACAGACAACCTGACTGACGGCACATTGCAGATACACAGCATATGGTATCAGAACGGCGGCGAAAAACTTACCTCCGCCGCAATCACTTTTTCCAGCGGAGACGGCGAGATTTACTCCGGTGTGACGGACGATTCCGGTCAACTCGACGCCTGCACACTGCCGGGTAATACCATCCTGACCTGCGAGGTTGCCGACAGCACCGGCGCGGTGATTGCCTCCTCCGAGATCATTTTTAAGATTTCCTCCGACTACTCTGCGCTCACGATTTATACTCCGACAGAGGAGGATAATGAGTGTATCCTCGAGATTCCGACGGATAAAACAGACATCCGGGCAGCTATCTTCCTGACTGAGAGCGGACAGCTTTCCTTTGCGAACCTTACCCCCTGGTCTGACTCCTACGATGAGGAGACTGCAGATACCGGGGACGACGCTTCCGCAGAAAATGAAGATGCTTCCGCAGAGGGATCCTCTGAAGGAGAGGATGCTTCCGCAGAGGGATCCTCTGAAGGAGAAGATACTTCCGCGGAGGGAGACGGCGCAGCGGAAGAAACCACAGAGGAAGCAACGGACAATGCTGATGATACATCCGGCGATAACACTGATGATACATCCGCGGACGGGACGACGGACACTGCCGCAGAATAGACAATGATACAGTTCCATGACAACCCCGTTTTTCTCAACTCTTATCAGACGCAGATACCCCTCAGTCATACAAAACTGACTGAGGGGTATTTTTATGCATCCAGATCAAAATGGTGATGTTCTTCATGGTACTCCTGGATCACATCCAAGAACTTTCCCACCTCCCGCCAGGCCGTGCGCGACTCCGGGATCATCAGCAGCGACATCTGGAACACGTGGAACATGCCCTCGTAAACGCTCAGACGCACCTTAACCCCGGCTGCTTTTGCTTTCTCCGCCACCAACTCGGAATCGCTGCGCAGCATCTCATAACTGCCCACCTGGATCAGCATCGGCGGAAAATCCGTAAAGTTGCCGTAAAGCGGAGAGATATAGGGATTGGTCGTATCCTCCTCCCCCACATAATCTTTATTGAAGATCAGACTGTCCTTCGTATTTCCAAATACAGGGTCGATGGTGTAGTTTATGTGATAGGATTCTCCGGAAAGAGTCAGATCCGTCCACGGTGACATGGCGACAATCCCCGCCGGGGGCGGACGTTTCCGGTCTTTCAGGTACATACAGAGCGCCATCGCCAGTCCGCCTCCCGCGGAATCCCCCGCCAGGATAATTTTATCCTCCGTCCAATGATTCTCCAGCAGCCACTCATATGCACTGACGGCATCCTGGAGAGCGGCCGGATAAGGATCCTCCGGTGCCACGCGGTAGTCCGGCGTCAATACCGGAATCCCATGCCCGAGTTCACTGTAAAATCCCGCAAAACTGCGGTATATGTTGATCATTTTCCCCACATAACCGCCGCCGTGCAGCTGCAGCACAACCATGTTGTTGCCGGGAGTCTCCGGCTCCAGCAGTTCCATGGAAAAATCCTGCTGCTCAATCACAGACAGCGAATAGCCGTTCGGAACCTTCCACTCCGGTTCCGTCATTTTTTTTCGCAGTTCCCCGCTTCTCAATTTCCGCCCGATCAGGTTGTCCGAATGCATCCGCGCAACCAGCTCACGCAGCACACGACCCTGTGGAGTGTTTTCATACTGATGCATAAAATCCGCCTTTCTCTTACCTGGTTTAATCCTGGTATCATCATGACATTTGAAACAGAAAACCCTCATTTTGTATGATACCTGTGAATTGCTGCAATCCTCATACATGAAAGCGTCTGTACAGTTCCGACCGCGCGCGCTGCCCTCCCACAATCAGGGTTCCGGCAAAGGTCAGACCCGCAATGACCATGGCGATCAGAGGAACGATCAGATTCGTCACGATCCGAAAGTGATACAGCGCAAACGGGATGATACAGAATACAATATCCAGAATCTGCAGAGGAATATAGCTCTGCCAGTTCCGGTTGTTTACCAGCATTAAAATAATAATGGTCACATCCACAAGGATGTAAGCGGCAGGCAACACGTAATTCAGGGACCATCCGCCGAACCCGGTTTCCAGATCGATCACAAAGAGCACCGCCACCCCCAGCAGCGTCTGGAGAATCATCTTCAGCCGGTAGCCTGTGTGCATCTGAATCGATACCTTCAGCGTAATAAAACCATATGCCAGGAAAGCAGCGATGAGAATCAGCCACCTCGCCGGGCCATCCATCATAAAGTTAATCACGCAGAGAATTGCCTCCGCCGCAATGGCCGCGAACAGATAAATATTCATGGCCAGCTGCATCTTCTTGATTCCGCGCTCCGCATCCAGGTAGGGATAGATTCGGCTTGGCTCCTCCCCCTCCCCCTGCTCCACGATGCATTTGCAGAGAGGGCAGACCGGAACCGGGTCGCGCAGCTGCACGCCGCAGTTTTTACATTTATTCATTATACTTCCTCATGTTTGTTCGGGTCTCAAAGTCGTGCAACCGGATGCCAGCATCCGTTGCCCGACTTTTATCCCCTGTATCATTCATAATATACTCCATTAGTATCAATCGTTACGGATATCCCCTGCGAAGTCAGATACCGGAAAAACTCCCGCTGCAGCCGGGTATCTTTCATCGCGGAGGTGATAGTCGCGGAGATCGTACCGTTATAAGTACTGAGCGCCATTTTCAGGTTCTGTCCTCTGGAGCGGGAGAGCAGCACGTCAAACCGCTCAATATACTCCCGGTACTTCGGAGATACGGTAATGTTCCCCATGTTTGTCACAGTAGCGGTGTTCGCCTTCGCGTGCATGTTGTATATGCCCCGCATGCCCGGGTTTTTAAAGACCAGGGGCAGCGTCCGGAGGATCAGAGCGCGCTCTCCGGTCACGTTATAGGAGAGCACTTCCTCCAGATGCTCTTTTGTCATCTGCTCCCGGAGCGATGTCTTCACTGCCTTCATCACATCCCCGAACGGCTGATTTTCTCTCGTCGGATGAAAAACCGCCGTCACCATCACAAAAAAGTTTTTCGTCGTCACCGACTGAAAATACGGGCGCAGGTTCACCGGCACACTGACCGAGAGCTGGTTTTTTGAGGGCATCCCTTTTAAATAAACCTGATAGACCGCCCAGAGAAAAGCCGCCACCAGATATTCATTCAGAGTAGCGTCATATCGCTTCACCGCCGCCTTCACTTCCTCCACCGGCATATGTCCGTGGATAATCCCCATTTTGTCCGGAGGGAACAGCACCCCCTTTAATATGAAAGCCCTGCCGGCCCTGTACCCGCCGGAAAACCGGGTCTTTTTAAAGTTCTGAAGATAGCTGTCCTCTGTATTCAGAGAGGTTTCACTGCCTAAGCCATCCCCGTACTTTTCCCGCAGTTCCGGGTGGGACAGGCGCAGATACTGGTAAGCCAGCTCTTTTAAAAAGTAAAAGGCGCCGGTGCCGTCCGTCAGGACATGGAATGCCTCCAGGTTGATCCGCTTTCCGTAATAAGTGACGCGGAAAAGGTAATTGCGGTTGCGGTTCTCCTCCATGTAACGGCAGGGATATGTGCTCTCCTCCACCACCCGGGGAGCTTTCTTGCCGTTTTCCTCAAAATAGTACCAGAAAAATCCCTGACGCAGCCTGCAATTAAAAATAGAAAATTTAGGAAGCACAAGATCGAGAGCCTCCTGCAGAATCTCCCGCTGTATCTCCTCATTCAGATAAACCGCCACCCGGTAGACGTTGGTCATGCTTTCCCCTGCGATGGCCGGGAAAAGATGCGCCGTGTTGTAGAGCTTCGCCCAGCGGATCTCGTGGGAATTGTCGTAGACATGACCAGCCGCATCTGACTTTTCCTTTAAATATTCCGTTTCAAACTGTTGTTTCTTTTTCCGTTTCTTTTCTTTTTCCATAAAACCATTCTTATTCGTAACTGTTCAATACCTTCACAGTTACGGTTATTTCACTTAATGAGCGGATTCCATAATTTTCCCGTCAGACATAGCGCCGGATTCTCACACGGATCCGTCCTTTTTTCGTCTCATTTAAAATCCCGTCAAATACAAACTTACCAAACCCGCGGACGGATACCACATCCCCGGGCTTTAAGACACCGCTGTTATTCTCATACTGCCGCCCGTTGACAAACACTTTCTTTGCCTGAAACAGCCGGACGCTCTGGCTGCGCGACAGGCTGTACACCTTCGCCGCCACCGCATCGCAGCGCTCCGCGCTGACCACCAGCTCCTCCTCGGAAAAATCCGGCCGGGTCTCAGCCGGGCATTGCTTTGTGATCCCGCAGAGCACGCTGGTATGCTTCACCTTATCCAGATGCTCCCGTAAAAATGCTGCCATGGCATCCTCGCAGAACACATATCCGACGTTGTCCTTTACTATAATATCTCCCAGAACATCCCGCTCAATTCCCAGATTCATCAGAGCGCCCAGGAAATCGCGGTGCGTCAGATTGTCGGCAAACTTCTGCACCAGCGGCTTCACAACCAGACAGGAGACGGGAAATTCTTCCTCATAGCCCAGCATCTCCTCCGAACCAAACCTGAGCATCCGCCGCTCGCAGTCCTCCCCGCCGCCGAACATTACCCACGGGACAAAGGAGACCTCACGCTCCATCTCAAAGAACAGCGCCTGATCTCCCTGGTTTAAAAAGCCTGAAAATGGGTAGACATTGGACTGATAGCAGCGGTTTGCCAGATCC
>JAJBTR010000295.1 GCA_020860745.1 Lachnospiraceae bacterium
ACCAGACGCATCCTGCGGGCGGAGGTTATTTTTTCCGCAGCGAATCATTTTTCTATTGACAGCAAAAAGGCACGGCAGCCGTTTCCGGAAACACAGAGTGATTTGCCTGAAGACAATGAATGATTGCTGTAAATTGGTTCAGATGTCAAATGTGTTTTGCATATTTGCGCAGGGGATGAGTTTTGTGAAAAACACAGGAGGAAGAAGCTATGAAGGGTGAGAAGATCAGCGTAATGTACAGTGAGGAGCAGGTTGACGAAAGAATTCGGGAACTGGCCGCGCAGATCAATGAAGATCTGAACGGGGAAGCGGTAAAGCTTGTCTGCATTTTAAAGGGGGCAAGTTTTTTCGCGTGTGAACTTGCCAAACGCCTGACCGTACCGGTGTATATGGATTTCATGTATGTATCAAGCTACGGAAACGGGACGGAGTCTTCCGGAAATGTCCGGATTACGAAAGATCTGGAATCTCCGATTGAGGGTGAAAATGTGCTGATCGTGGAGGACATCATCGATTCCGGGCGGACGCTGTCCTGTCTCTCTGATGAATTCCGGAAACGGGGCGCGAAAAAGGTGATGATCTGCACGCTCCTTTCCAAGCCGGACCGCCGGGAGGTGGAAGTACCGGTGGATTATATCGGATATGTGATACCGGACCGGTTTGTGGTGGGGTATGGTCTCGATTACGCACAGAAGTATCGCAATCTTCCTTATATCGGGGCTGTTGAATTTGCATGATTATGCAGAACCATCGCGTTTTTGAGCCTGGCTCTGAATAATCACGAATTTATATATTAAATAATAAGGTAGAAAAAGGAGGACCGGACATTGAAGCACAGTTTTAGAGGGCTCGGTTTTTATCTGTTTATTCTTGTTATTCTCTTTCTCCTGTGGAGAGGGTTTGGCACAAACGGCAGTCTCACAACGACAGAGACTTATACCTGGTCTCAGTTTCAGGAAGTTGTGGAGGACGGCGGGGTGACTTCCCTGGTAATCACACAGAATCAGGAAGTTCCGACCGGTGTGGTGACCGTAACTCTTGAGGATGGCACCCGGGCACAGGTGACCGTGTCCGATGTGGGCGAGGTAGAGACTTATCTGGAGGAAGAGGGGTTTACGGATTACACCTTGAAAGATGTGCAGGGAACCAGTGTGCTGGCCTCTGTTCTTCCCACGGTGATCGTCCTGATTGCCCTGGTCTTTATGATGGTAATGATGACAGGCCAGGCCGGCGGAGGCGGTGGCGGCAACTCCAGAATGATGAATTTCGGCAAGAGCCGTGCCAGACTGACCAGCGGGGAGAATGTCAAAGTAAAGTTTAAGGATGTGGCCGGCCTCCGTGAGGAAAAAGAAGAGCTGGAGGGAATGGTGGACTTTTTAAAAGCGCCCGGCAAGTATACGAAGCTCGGCGCCAGGATTCCCAAGGGCGTTCTACTGGTGGGGCCTCCCGGTACTGGAAAAACATTGATTGCCAAAGCGGTAGCCGGGGAGGCGGGAGTGCCGTTTTTCTCCATCTCCGGTTCGGATTTTGTGGAAATGTTTGTCGGCGTCGGCGCATCCCGTGTGAGGGATATGTTTGCCGAGGCGAAAAAACAGGCGCCCTGTATCGTGTTTATTGATGAGATTGACGCGGTGGGGCGCCGCCGGGGTACCGGTATGGGTGGCGGACACGATGAGCGGGAACAGACCTTAAACCAGCTCCTGGTGGAGATGGACGGGTTCGGCGTGAACGAGGGAATCATCGTTGTTGCTGCGACCAACCGCGTGGATATCCTCGACCCGGCGCTGCTTCGCCCGGGACGTTTTGACCGCAAAGTATATGTGGGCAAGCCGGATGTGGCTGGCCGGGAGCAGATTCTCGAGGTTCATGTGCAGAACAAACCGCTGGGCGACGATGTGGATCTGAAACAGATTGCACAGACGACAGCGGGATTTACCGGAGCTGATCTGGAAAATCTCTTAAATGAAGCGGCAATCATAGCGGCGAAGGATAAGCGTGCGTTTATCTGCCAGGAAGATATCAGAAAAGCCTTTATCAAAGTGGGCATCGGCGCGGAGAAAAAGAGCCGTGTCATCACGGACAAAGAAAAGCGGATTACCGCTTTCCATGAGTCCGGCCACGCCATTCTCTTTCATGTGCTGCCGGATGTGGGGCCTGTCTATACGGTTTCCATTATCCCTACCGGTATCGGTGCGGCGGGATATACGATGCCGCTTCCGGAAAAGGATGAAATGTTCCGCACGAAGGGGCAGATGCTCCAGGAGATTATGGTCGACCTGGGCGGGCGGATTGCCGAGGAGATGGTATTCGGCGATGTGACCACCGGCGCATCCCAGGATATCAAGCAGGCGACGTCTGTGGCCAGAGCCATGGTGACAAAATACGGCATGTCCGAGGCGCTGGGACTGATCAATTACGACAATGACGATGATGAGGTCTTTATCGGACGCGACCTCGCCCACACCAAGAGCTACAGCGACGATGTGGCGACGCGGATCGATGCGGAGGTCAAACGTATCGTGGACGAGTGCTATCAGAAAGCAAAAGAGATTATCGAGGCACATGAGGATGTTCTTCACCGCAGTGCAGAACTCCTGTTGGAGAAGGAAAAAATCGGGAGAGATGAGTTTGAAAAACTCTTTGACTAAGTAGTAAGAGGTAAATATGAAGTACAATTCAGCACAGCAGTTTTACAGTGTAGAAAATTATATTTTACAGATGCGTCCCATCCTGCACAAGAATTCTCTGTTCAGCGACGGTACGGCAGACTACCGGATTCCCGCCGAGCCGAAGGCCAATGAGACCGTGCGGATCCGATTTCGGACTGACGTGAATAACGTAGATCTGGTTATTCTTCACCACGATGGGGAAAGCTATGAGATGAGCGTGGCGGAGAGCGACGGCCAGTTTGATTTTTATGAGGTGAAGATTCAGCTGGGTGAGGAGCCGTTTGGCTACTACTTTGAGGTGGTCAGCGGCATGCTCCGCTGTTATTATGACCGGGCAGGGGTGGCCCGGGAGCATCGGAAACAGTATGAGTTCCGCATTGTTCCCGGCTTTTCCACGCCGGAGTGGGCGAAAGGCGCGGTCATGTATCAGATTTTTACGGAGCGTTTTTACAATGGAGATCCTTCCAACGATGTGAAGGACGGCGAGTATTATTACATCAACCGGCCGACGAAGCAGGTGCCGGTCTGGGACGCTCATCCGGAGAATTTTGATGTGGCGAATTTCTACGGAGGCGATCTGGAGGGCGTGTACCAGAAGCTGGATTATCTGCAGCAGCTGGGGGTGGAAGTGATTTACTTTAACCCGCTGTTTGTATCGGCCTCCAGCCACAAGTATGATATTCAGGATTATGACTATATCGATCCGCATTTCGGCGTGATTCTCGAGGATGGCGGGGAACCGCTGCCGGAGGGATGCACGGATAATACGAGGGCGGAGATTTACAAAAAACGTGTGACCAGCCTGAAGAATCTGGAGGCCAGCAACGAGCTGTTTATCAAGCTGGTCCGGGAGGCGCACCGAAGAGGAATGCGCGTGATCCTGGACGGCGTGTTTAACCATTGCGGATCTTTTAATAAGTGGATGGACCGGGAGAAAATTTACAAAGACAGTGAGAATTTTGAACCCGGCGCCTATGAGACGGCAGACAGCAGATACCATAATTACTTCCGGTTTCAGAATGAGACGGCTTTCCCGGATAACGGCACCTACGAGGGCTGGTGGGGACTGGATACCCTGCCGAAGCTGAATTATGAGGGCTCGCCGGAGCTGGAGGAGTATATCTTAAAAATCGCGGAAAAATGGGTCTCCGAGCCTTACTGTGCGGACGGATGGCGTCTGGATGTGGCGGCGGATCTGGGACACAGCGAGGAATACAACCATAAATTCTGGAAGAAATTCCGGGCGGCGGTGAAAGAGGCCAATCCGCAGGCGCTGGTTCTGGCGGAGCACTACGGCGATCCGGAGAAATGGCTGCACGGTGACCAGTGGGATACCGTCATGAACTATGATGCATTCATGGAGCCGGTGAGCTGGTTTCTGACCGGTATGGAAAAGCACAGCAATGAGTATAAGGAATATATGCAGGGGAATTTTGATAATTATGTCAACTCCATGACGCATTATATGGCGAGCTTTCTCACGCCATCTCTGCAGTGTGCCATGAATCAGCTGTCCAATCACGACCATTCCCGTTTCCTGACAAGAACAAACCACAAGGTGGGACGGGCGGAGAAGCTGGGTTGTGAGGCGGCGCCGGAGGGCGTCAACAAGGCCGTCTTAAAGGAAGCGGTCGTCATACAGATGACCTGGCCCGGAGCGCCGACCCTCTACTACGGAGATGAGGCGGGGCTGTGCGGGTTTACGGATCCGGATAACCGGCGCACCTATCCCTGGGGCAGAGAGGACAAGGAACTGATCCGTTTCCACCGGGATATGATCCGCATTCACCGGGAGAACCCCGCGCTGCGGACGGGGTCGGTTAAGTTTTTGAACGGGACAAAAATGTGCTCTGTTACGGGAGATTTAACCGGCAGCAGCAGTTTGTTATTATCGTAAACAATGACAGTTTTCCGAATACCATCGATCTGCCGGTGGATACCGCGAATGTTCCGCAGGAGTGTGAGATGCAGCAGGTCATGCACACCACAGGGGACGGATACTCTGTTGCTCCCGTCGAATACAGTGTCATCAGCGGGCATATCAAAATCA
Organism: Lachnospiraceae bacterium; assembly: GCA_020860745.1. GTDB lineage: Bacteria > Bacillota > Clostridia > Lachnospirales > Lachnospiraceae > Eubacterium_I. The sequence continues at coordinate 4,720 of JAJBTR010000295.1, forward strand.
CATTGGCGAAATTTTCAGCGGTTGTGCTGAAGCATGAGGATCGGATTTAAAAAGTTTCACAAAATTTTTATTGTTATTTTATTTCTGTTGTAGTACGATTATGTGTCTGTGATTCGTGATATACAGGATTGCAGGCCGGGTTGCGGTGAAAGCATGACAGGTTAACGGTATAGCATAAAAAAACGATTATTTTGGGAGAAAACAATGGCAGGACATAAGACAAAAGCGGTAAGGCGCAGAAGACGGAGGATTGTTCTTTTTGTCGTAGAAATTGTGATACTGGTGCTGGTACTGGCAGTGCTCTATTTTTATCAGAAGCTGAATCTTCTTGATACCTCCTATCAGGTGGATCAGTCGAAAATTCAGGTAAATGAGGTGGAGGGCTCCACGGAGGAGATTTTTGAGGAGAATCTGACAATCGCCATCTTCGGCCTGGACAACCGCACCCAGGGTGTTTATTCCACCGGCAACAGTGACGTTATCATGGTGATGAATATTGACAGTAATACCAACGAGATGACGATGGTTTCCGTATATCGGGATACTTACTTAAATGTTGCGGCGGTGGATGAGGAGGATAAGTTCCGCAAGTGCAATTCTGCTTACGCCTACGGGGGTGTGGAGCAGGCAATCACCATGCTGAACCGCAACCTTGACCTGGATATTGACAATTATGTCTGTGTGGATTTTGTGGCTGTGGCGGAAGCCATAGATATCCTGGGCGGTGTGGAAATTGAGATTGAGTCCACGGCAGAACTGGGATACCTGAACGACTATATCAATGGGACAAATGAGACTCTGGGAACAAATTCTCCGACCATCAGCTCCACGGGAACCCATACCCTGGACGGCGTACAGGCGGTGGCTTATTCGCGTATCCGCTACACATCCGGCGGAGATTTTAAGCGCGCGGAACGGCAGCGTATCGTTCTTTCTGCTATGTTCACCAAGGCGAAGAGTGCCAGCCTGTCGCAGATTAATGAATTGCTGGATACCGTATTTCCGGATATCCAGACGGATCTTTCCAAGCAGGATCTGCTGACTATGGCGTCAGCTCTGCTTAGCTATGATATATCGAGCAGCGGAGGATTCCCCTATGACAGGACGACGATGACTCTCAGCAGCTCGATTGGCAGTATTGTAGTTCCCTGTGATCTGGAGAGCAATGTCATCGCTCTGCACAGGCAGCTGTTTGGCGTGGACGATTACACGCCGTCCGGCACGGTGCAGGAGTACAGTGATTATATTATCAATTCGACGGGTGTCACTGCGGATGATGCCGTGGATGATGATTTCTCGGATGCAGATGATTTTACCGGTGATGGGGACTCGGAGGAGGACGCGGATTCGGAGGAAGAGGAAGAATGATCAGACTGTTTATATGTCCAAAATGCGGCTGGGTGCGGACGGTTTCCAGAAAAAGCAATGTGGAATGCTTCAAATGCGAAGATGTGCGGATGATCCCGTCGAAGCTGGAGTATGCAAAGTTTGTCGAAATGTCGGAGCAGGAACGCAGAGATTATGTAGACAGCTGGATGTATATACATAAAAATAATAAAGATGCTGTGGTTTAATATAAGACCGCCCAGACAGGATATAGCAGGGTGTCCATGTGTCTGGATGCGGCGCATATACAGGATAGTGTATAGTAAAGCCGGAAGGGAGGCAGCGGTATGAAGAACAGGAGGATAGCGATCGCGCTGGGGCATGACGCGCTGGGGACGACGCTTCCGGAGCAGAAAAAGGCGACCAGACGGGCGGCAAAAGCGATTGTCGATCTGGTGCAGGACGACTGTGAGATCGTGATCACGCACAGCAACGGACCGCAGGTCGGCATGATCCATACGGCGATGTCAGAGTTTCACAGATTATATCAGGAATACACAGCCACTCCGATGGCGGTGTGTTCGGCTATGAGCCAGGGTTATATCGGATACGACCTGCAGCAGGCAATCCGCAGTGAACTGGTGGGGCGCGGTGTGTACCGCACGGTTTCCACGATATTGACACAGGTGACGGTAGATCCGTATGACGACGCTTTTTATCATCCGACGAAGATCATCGGCCGTGTGATGGACGAGGCTGAGGCCGAGGCGGAGGAGAAAAAAGGCAACCATGTCACTCCGGCAGATGGCGGTTTCCACAGAATTGTGGCTGCACCGACCCCCATTGAGATCGTGGAGCTGGATGCCATCAATGCGCTGATGGACGCGAGACAGATTGTTATTGCCGCGGGCGGCGGCGGGATTCCCGTGCTGCAGCAGGGGAAATCCTTAAAAGGCGCCAGCGCTGTAATAGAGAAAGATCTGATTGCCGGGCTTCTGGCGGACGGCGTCAACGCGGATCGTCTGATTATCCTGACGGATGTGGAATGTGTCTACAGGGGATACGGCACGGAAAAGCAGGAGCCGCTTCACATGATGTCCTGTGCCCAGGCGGCGCAGTATATTGAGGACGGTGAATTCGGAGCCGGGAATATGCAGCCGAAAATTCAGACGGCGATTCAGTTTATCGGGGATTCGGATACGCGGTCTGTTCTGATCACCAGGCTGGATAGGATTAAAGAAGCGATACTCGGGCAGACCGGGACAGTGATCCGGAAATAAAAAAGAAGAATGAAACGGCTGTGAGACAGAGGAAAGTTTTTCCATATCTCATAGCCGTTTTTGTATTATTTTGAATTATGTTTGGTAAAAAACAGAAAATCGTATGATTTTCAGTCGTATTTACGATTTGGGAAACCTGAAAACATTTGCTCTGTGAGGAGGCGTGTGTTTATATCTGCTTCCACAGTGGGGATGGATAAATCCCGGCTTCTGCCATATCGTTGAGCGCCTTGACGACATCCGGCTTGTCCTCCCGGTAGGTAACGCCGTACCATTTGTCCGGGCAGGGGAGCACCTGAACCGTGGCTTTTCCCTCCTCGAGAAGCTGGGTCACGACGGAGGGCAGGAAGTATTCGCCTTTCAGCGGGTTGGTGCGCAGCGCGTTGTCGAGAAAAGCGGCGAAACGCTGCCCGGCTTCCGCCACAAAGCTTTCGGAGAATCCCCAGAGATTCATGGATACGACGGTATCCTCATCCAGACTGGTCCAGGCCTCGCCGTCATCTTCGGTAAAGCGGATACCGCCTGTCCAGGTCTCGATCTTTGTGCGCTCCACCACGTTGACCAGATTCCCGTCAGCATCAGCGGTGCAGACGCCGCGGGCTACGGAGCCGTTGGCGGTGACGGTATTCTTCAGCAGGTAGCCGACCATGCAGTAGCGGTATTTATCATCATCCCGATGAGAGATGAGGTAGTCATAGATAATCTGAAAGCACTGTGTTCCGTAATAGTCGTCCGCGTTGATCACGGCAAACGGAGCGTCGATGAGATCTCTGGCAGCCAGTATGGCATGGCAGGTGCCCCAGGGCTTTTCCCGTCCCTCCGGGACAGCGTAGCCCTCCGGCAGATCATCCAGATCCTGAAAAGCATACGCTACTTCCATGTATTCGGCGATGTGGTTTCCGATTTTTTCCTTAAAGACATCTTCGAAAGCGTGCTTAATGATAAAAATGACCTTCTCAAACCCGGCGCGGCGTGCGTCGTAGAGAGAGTAATCCATAATGACTTCGCCGCAGCGGCCCACGGGGTCGATTTGTTTTAATCCGCCGTAACGGCTGCCCATGCCGGCGGCCATGACGACTAAAATGGGTTTTTTCATAACGGTTTCCTTTCTTTCTTCAGTTTGATTTAATATTTTTCCCGTTCTGCGGGCGGAATCTTCATAGCATCCATTGCCTGGTTCGGCGACAGCTTCAGGGTATCCATGAGATTTCGGATATTTTCCTATTCCCGACTATAGCAAAACTGTTTCCTACTGCGAAAGAAGTGTCAGGACAACCTCATTCGAACTCCGGAAGATTGTATTGCCCGATCCCACCTGATTGACTACAAAAGTAACATTCTCCCCGCTCACATCAGACAGGGCGACATGCAGCTCATTTTCTGAAATGTACTCTGTCGAAACCTGCTCGTCATTGACATACACTTCACTCCATGGCGTAAAATTTTCTCCGCTGATGACGATCGTTTCCTGATCTCCTCCGACTTCCACAGAACGGATTACCACATCCTCAACACCCATCTCCAAGTCGGATGCCTCATAAATCTGTTCTCCGCCGTAAGTGTAAAGTTCCCCATACAGGAGGTCGTACTGAAGCAATTCCCAGTCTGTCACATAAGAATCATCTTTCGTCGTCTCCTGTATCATGGCGGACTGATGCCAGGCAAACATCGTTCCCTCGTGGATGCCGAGCTGATCCGTGATATAGGCCACAAGCTGATAGGCTGCCACATCGGCGTCTTCCTGCTCCAATCCGAAATTATTCCAGGTCGCGTAGGTGGTCTGATAGATATCACCGTTATTCATATCCTCGTCTTCCAGCCCCATGGTCGGCAGATGATCGCCGTAGAAGACAAGAATTGTCTTCTCATCGCGGTTTTCCAGCATCGTGATCAGGTCGCCGATGAATTCATCCACCTCATAGAGTTCATTGATGTAATATTCCCACTGATAGTGCTCTTCCTCGGTTTCACCGCCGGTCACTTCAATCATCGGATTCTCAAAGACCTGCGTGGTGGGATAGCTTCCGTGACTCTGTACCGTGATCGTAAACACAAAATCGGACTGATCCTCCGTGGAGTCAAGCGCTTTTTCCGTCTCCTCCACGAGGATACCGTCGGTCGGCCAGGCCTCGTTTTCATTATATTCAGTGATATTCATCAATTCCTTGCTCGTATAGGAATCAAATCCCATCTGGGAGAAAATCGTCGCCCGGCTGTAGAAATTGCCGCTGTTGTTATGTATCGCGTGAGTGGAATAGCCAAGCTCCGCCAGATCATTCGCCACGCTCTCGCAGGTGGTCTCCTTTAAAATCGTCTTATACGGATACTCACCCAGGCCGAAAAACTGGATGCCCATTCCTGTCAGCACTTCAAACTCGGTGTTTGCCGTCCCGGCTCCCACCACCGGGACCGTCAGATAGCCGGAGGTATAATTCTCCATCAGACTGTGAAAATTCGGAATCGGATCCTCAGAATATTCCAGGAAGTTCAGCTCATATGGATCGATGAAAGTCTCCAGCTGCACGAAAATTATGTTCGGCAGATCCTCCGTGTCAACGGAAGTCTCCTCCGTCTCCACGGAGTCATGGATCGCTGCAATCGTTTCCTCTGAATAATTGTCCGGCTCTGACATACCCGTGTCTACCACGCTGGCGGCAAAGCTGTATACAAAACCGTATTCCTGATATCCCTGCGCCAGATTGCCAAAATAGCCCGACAGAACATCAGACTGAATCGCAGCCCTGGTGATAAGCGGAAGGGCAACTACAAGAGCCGCCATACATACTGCATTCCGGACGCGATGAATCTTTCCGGCAACTTTCGGCGCTTTGATTGCAAAAAACACCAGAAACACCACCAGGCATCCAAGGGCAATCATGATAATAATCTGCTCCGCCTGAGACAGATACTTGCTGTTATCCATCGCAAACAGGTCGCCGACCAGCTTTAAGTCGGTAAAATTAAACGGCGTCACCCGGTTTGCCAGCACACATCCGTTGATGATCCCGAGAATCATCCAGAATGCCGAGATGACCACACGGAAAAACATTCTTCTTTTAATCAGATATGAAATCAACAGCGTCGCAAAAATCAAAAGCGCGTTATATAAAAAGGTAAGGGGCGTCCCAACGGAAAACTGCAGCGCCGAGATCAGGGAATGCCTGGAAACACTCTCGATCGCCAGCACCAGAACACACGCCAGCAAGCCGTCAAAGAAAACAGAAAACTTCTTAAAGAAAGCAAATCTCATGATTCTCATCCCTCCATCAACACAAAAAAAGATCTGCCATATTTTTCAATCACTTTACCTGTTGATTGCATATGGTAGACCTCTTTTTTGCAAATGTCAAGATTCAAATCCTTAACATTTTGTGATTATTCAGAGCCAGGCAAATTTCTCCGGTTCTGATGATTACGCATTTAACTTACAAGAAGTTTCTGTAATGCCCGCACCGCTGTGTCGATGGCCGCCTCCGTATCATGCACTAGGGGATTATCCATCCCCAGAAGCTCCCGCTCCTGGTTTGCCACCGCCAGCAAAACTGTTCCTGCCCGGACACCCAGGTGCGCCGCCACAGTAAAGAGCGCCGCTGATTCCATCTCCGAAGCCAGGCAGCCAAGACGTTTCCACGCCTCCCACTTCTGCGTCAGATCATAGCTCACCGGCATCACCTCCGGCTCATGTTCCCCATAGAAAGAATCCTTACACTGCACTACGCCGATATGCGACGGATATCCGGCATCCCGTGCAGCCTCATCCAGCGCACAGACAATCCGGTGATCCGCCACAGCGGGGAACTCGATCGGTGCATATTCCCGGCTGGTGCCCTCCATCCGGATTGCACCGGTAGCGATGACCAGGTCGCCGCTCTTCACATCCAGATGCACGCCTCCGCAGGTACCCACCCGGATAAATGTCTCCGCCCCGCAAAGCGCCAGCTCCTGCATGGCGATCGCTGCGGAAGGTCCGCCGATTCCGGTAGAGGTCACGCTGACCTTTTCCCCGTCCAGATATCCGGTGTATGTGGTATACTCCCGCTGATCCGCCACAAGATGCGCGTCATCAAAATGCGCGGCAATCTTCGCGCACCGCTTCGGGTCGCCGGGGAGAATCACATATTTCCCCACATCGCCCTCCTTTATGCCAAGGTGATACTGAATTCCGTTTTCTGAATATCGCATAGAGTCTCCTTCTTTCTTCTTTACTTTCTGTTCATTTCCGACAGCTGTAAACTCAACTGACACGGTAGTCCTCTTTTATGTTTTCACGTTACCATAAAGCCAAAGTCAAGTCAACGGCGGCTATAGCTTGTTTTTTTGCTATGCGAAGAAAATTCTTCTTGCACCGGGCAGGGGATTATGCTATTTTATTATCAGACGATAGCTACGGCAGAAGAACAGAATATTCCCGTTCGCGGCAGTATCGCTGTCTGATCCACAGACGGCAGATTGATTTTCCTGTTTCTTGTTTTTCCATCCGGTTTCGGATTTTTTATCATAACATGAACCACGAAAAGGCAACAGATTCACTAACACAAAAAAGGCAAAAGCCATTGTTCACGCTTAATTTTTCTGCTAAATGTTTTTTCTGTGAATGTTATAGAAT
>JAJBTR010000188.1:0-4705 GCA_020860745.1 Lachnospiraceae bacterium
GGTTCCAAGTTCCATCGTCACCAGGGTTCCAACGGCGCCTGCTCCTCCCCGAGCCAGGTGTTCAAAGGCAAGGGAATGCCGGGCCACATGGGAAGCGTGAGAGTCACAGTCCAGAATCTGGAAGTGGTCCGCGTGGACGCTGAGAACAATTTGCTGTTAATCAAAGGCTCTGTACCGGGCCCGAAGAAATCTTTAGTGACGATCAAGGAATCCGTTAAGGGTTAATTGATCCTGGAAAGGAGGACATACAGATGGCTAACGTATCTGTTTATAATATGGAAGGCAGCGCAGTCGGCTCCATGGAACTGAACGATGCTGTTTTCGGTGTAGAGATAAATGAACATCTGGTGCATATGGCTGTTGTGCAGCAGCTTGCCAACAAGCGCCAGGGAACACAGAGCGCAAAGACCCGCTCTGAGGTCAGCGGCGGCGGCAGAAAGCCCTGGAGACAGAAGGGAACCGGCCATGCGAGACAGGGTTCCATCCGGGCACCGCAGTGGAAAGGCGGCGGAGTTGTATTTGCTCCGAAGCCGAGAGATTACTCTTTCAAGATGAACAGGAAAGAGAAGAGAGCGGCTTTAAAGTCTGCGCTTACCAGCAGAGTACAGGATGAGAAGTTCCTTGTCCTGGATGAGCTGAAGCTGGATGCGATCAAGACAAAGGATTTTGTAAAAGTGTTGAATAACCTGAAGGTTTCCAAGGCTCTGGTTGTGCTGGGCGATAAGGATTTTGTAGTTGAGAAGTCCGCAGCCAATGTTCCGGGTGTCAAGACAGTGATCGCTTCCACGATCAATGTCTATGATATCATGAAATATGACACCGTGATCACGACAAAGGCCGGAGTAGAAAAGATCGAGGAGGTATATGCATAATGGCAAACGTACAATATTACGACGTAATCCTCAAACCGGTTGTGACAGAGAAGTCCATGAACCTTATGGCGGAGAAGAAGTATACATTCCTGGTTCATCCGGAGTCGACCAAAAGTATGATCAAAGAGGCTGTTGAGAAGATGTTCGACGGCGTCAAGGTAGAGAGCGTACGTACGATGAACTGCGAGGGAAAGAATAAGAGACGCGGCATGACCTACGGCAAGACGGCAAAGACGAAGAAAGCCATTGTCAAGCTTACCGAGGAGAGCGCGGATATCGAGATTTTCGCCGGTCTGTAGACCGGAAGCGGCCGGACGGCAGGGTTAAAATGACTGCCGGAACGGCGGGCGAGATGTTGCTTTCGCAGTGTTAGGTTATTAAGAAGATAGAAGAGAGGAGAAAATTATGGGAATCAAGACATATAACCCATATACACCTTCCAGAAGACAGATGACAGGATCTGATTTCTCTGAGGTCACCAAAAAGACTCCCGAGAAATCCCTCGTGGTTGCCATTCCGAAGCATTCTGGACGGAATAATCAGGGTAAGATTACAGTAAGACATCATGGCGGCGGCGCCAAGAAAAAATACAGAATCATCGATTTCAAGAGAAATAAGGACGGCATCCCGGCAACCGTAATCGGCATCGAGTACGATCCGAACCGGAGCGCTAACATCGCGCTGATCTGCTATGCAGACGGTGAGAAAGCGTATATCCTGGCTCCGGAAGGCCTGACAGACGGCATGAAGGTGATGAACGGACCGGAGGCTGAGGTTCATGTAGGAAACTGCCTTCCGCTGGCTAACATCCCGGTTGGTACCCAGGTGCACAATGTGGAGCTGTATCCCGGCAAGGGCGGCCAGATGGTACGCGCGGCCGGTATGAGCGCACAGCTTATGGCGAAGGAAGGCAAATATGCGACCCTCCGTCTTCCCTCCGGTGAGATGAGAATGGTTCCGATCAATTGCCGCGCGACCGTTGGCGTTATCGGCAATGCGGATCACAACCTGATCAACTATGGTAAGGCCGGCCGCAAACGCAACATGGGTGTCCGCCCGACGGTACGCGGTTCGGTTATGAACCCGAACGACCATCCGCACGGCGGCGGCGAGGGCAGAGCTCCGGTTGGACGTCCGGGCCCGAGCACACCGTGGGGCAAACCTGCTCTCGGCTTAAAGACCAGAAAGAAACACAAACAGTCGAACAAGATGATCGTTAGAAGACGCGACGGCAGAGCGATCAAATAGGAGGGAAAAGAATGGCACGTTCATTAAAAAAAGGACCGTTTGCTGATGAGAGTTTACTCAAGAAGATTGACGCGATGAACGCTTCCGGTGACAAGGCTGTGATCAAGACCTGGTCCCGCCGTTCCACGATCTTCCCGCAGATGGTTGGACATACAATTGCAGTTCATGATGGCAGAAAGCATGTACCCGTATATGTGACAGAGGATATGGTAGGCCACAAGCTCGGTGAGTTTGTTCCCACCAGAACCTACAGGGGACATGGCAAGGACGAGAAGAAGTCCAGAGTAAGATAAGAAGGAGGTTATATCCATGGCAAAGGGACATAGATCACAGATCAAACGTGAGAGAAATGCTCAGAAAGATACCAGACCTTCCGCTAAGTTGTCTTACGCAAGGGTTTCGGTGCAGAAAGCTTGTTTTGTACTGGATGCGATCCGCGGCAAGGATGTAAAGACCGCTCTCGCAATCCTGATGTACAATCCAAGATATGCTTCGGGCATCATTGAGAAATTATTACGGTCAGCGATCGCAAACGCTGAGAACAATAACGGGATGAATATCGACGACCTTTATATTGAGGAGTGCTATGCGAATAAAGGCCCCACAATGAAACGGATTCGCCCGAGAGCACAGGGCAGAGCTTACAGGATCGAAAAGAGAATGAGCCATATCACCATCGTGCTGAATGAAAGGTAGGAGGTTAAAGCATGGGACAGAAAGTAAATCCTCATGGATTGAGAGTTGGTGTGATCAAAGACTGGAGCTCCAAGTGGTATGCAGAGAAAGAATTTGCGGATTACCTGGTTGAAGATTACAATATCAGAAAGTTCTTAAAGAAAAAATTATACAGTGCCGGCATCTCCCATATCGATATTGAGAGAGCAGCGGATCGTGTAAAGGTTACCGTTTACACGGCAAAGCCGGGTGTTGTCATCGGTAAAGGCGGCGCTGAGATTGAAAAAGTAAAGAAAGAGCTTCAGAAGCTGACAGACAAGAAACTGATCGTCGATATCAAAGAGGTAAAGAGACCCGACCGCGACGCTCAGCTTGTGGCGGAGAACATCGCCGCACAGCTTGAGAACCGTATCTCTTTCCGCCGTGCCGTAAAGTCCTGCATGAGCAGAACCATGAAGACAGGCGCAAAGGGAATCAAGGCCGCCGTATCCGGACGTCTTGGCGGAGCGGATATCGCCCGCAGCGAGTTCTACAGTGAGGGAACCATCCCGCTGCAGACCTTACGCGCAGATATTGACTATGGCTTCGCGGAGGCGGACACTACCTATGGCAAAGTGGGTGTGAAAGTCTGGATTTACAATGGCGAAGTTCTTCCGAAAAAAGCAGTGGAAGGGAGAGATAAATAATGTTAATGCCGAAGAGAGTAAAACATCGGAAACAGTTCCGCGGTACGATGAGAGGAAAGGCTATGAGAGGCAACACGATCACTTACGGTGATTATGGTATCGTCGCCATGGAGCCCTGCTGGATCAAGTCCAACCAGATTGAAGCTGCCCGTATCGCCATGACCCGTCATATGAAGCGTGGCGGTAAAGTATGGATCAAGATCTTCCCTGACAAACCGGTAACGGCCACCCCGGCTGAGACCCGAATGGGTAAAGGTAAAGGTGCGCTGGAGTACTGGGTAGCAGTAGTAAAGCCCGGCCGCGTGATGTTTGAGGTTGCCGGAGTACCCGAAGAGGTTGCCCGTGAGGCTCTCCGCCTTGCCGTGCATAAACTGCCGTGCAAGTGCAAGATTGTTTCACGTGAAGATTTAGAAGGCGGTGAATAGAATGAAATCGGTTAAATATTTAGAAGAGTTGAGAGCACAGAGTCCTGCCGAGTTAAACAACCAGTTAGTAGCTGCGAAAAAAGAGCTTTTCAATCTCCGGTTCCAGAACGCTACCAATCAGTTGGAGAATACTGCAAGACTGAAAGAAGTGAAAAAGAATATTGCCAGAATCAAGACTGTAATCGCTGAGAAGGCTGAGTAGCCCCGGCTGAGTCATGGAAAGGAGAATTCTCGTGGAAGAAAGAAATCTTAGAAAAACCCGTGTCGGCAAAGTGGTCAGCGATAAGATGGATAAGACCATTGTCGTTGCTGTTGAGGACAACGTCAGACATCCGCTTTACGGCAAGATTGTAAAGAAAACCTACAAATTAAAAGCTCATGACGAGAAAAACGAGTGCGGCATCGGCGATACCGTGAGAGTCATGGAGACAAGACCGCTTTCCAAAGAGAAGAGATGGAGACTGGTCGAGATTATGGAGAAAGCGAAATAAGGAAAAGGAGGCTGCCAGTATGATTCAGCAGGAAAGCAGACTGAGAGTAGCTGATAACACAGGCGCAAAAGAGATCCTTTGCATTCGTGTTATGGGCGGTTCTACAAGAAGATATGCGCGCGTTGGCGATATTATTGTTGCAACGGTTAAAGATGCAACACCAGGCGGAGTTGTCAAAAAAGGTGACATTGTAAAAGCGGTTGTTGTTCGTACCAAGCGGGAGATCCGCAGAAAAGACGGTTCCTATATCCGTTTTGACGAGAACGCTGCCGTGATCATCAAGGACGACAAGACTCCGAGAGGAACAC
>JAJBTR010000188.1:4715-11907 GCA_020860745.1 Lachnospiraceae bacterium
TTTTGGCCCGGTTGCCAGAGAGCTTCGTGAGAATCAGTTCATGCGTATCGTTTCTCTTGCTCCGGAAGTATTATAGGAGGTAGCGATTCATGCTTAAAATTAAAAAAGGTGATACAGTCAGGGTGATTGCCGGCAAAGATAAAGATAAAGAAGGCAAAGTGATCGCTGTTGACGCAAAGACAAACAGAGTGACCGTTGAGGGCATCAACATGATCACAAAGCATACAAAACCGAGCATGGCAAACCAGGCCGGCGGCATTGTCCAGCAGGAAGCGCCGATCGACATTTCTAATGTCATGTATCTTGCAGATGGAAAGCCCTCCAGCATCGGATTCGTCTTTGATGGTGTTGATGATAAAGGCAAACCGATCAAGCAGCGCGTTGCCAAAAAGACGGGCAAAATCATTGATTAAGGGGTAAAGGAGGTCCATCAAGTTGAGTAGATTGAAAGAAACTTATCAAAATGAGATCGTAGACGCTATGATCAAAAAATTTGGTTATAAGAATATCATGCAGGTGCCGCAGCTCGAGAAGGTTGTCATCAACATGGGCGTCGGAGAGGCGAAAGAGAACGCCAAGATCCTGGAATCTGCCATGAAAGATCTGGAGACCATTTCCGGACAGAAGCCGATCAAGACCATTGCCAAGAAGTCTGTCGCTAACTTCAAGCTCAGAGAAGGTATGGCTATCGGCTGCAAAGTAACCCTGCGCGGCGAGAAGATGTATGAGTTCATGGATCGCCTGATCAACCTCGCGCTTCCCCGTGTACGTGACTTCCGCGGTGTGAATCCGAACTCCTTTGACGGCAGAGGCAATTATGCGCTCGGCATCAAAGAGCAGCTGATTTTCCCGCAAATCGAGTATGACAAGATTGATAAGGTTCGCTGCATGTATATCATCTTTGTCACGACGGCACAGACAGACGAAGAGGCACGCGAGCTGCTGAAACAGTTCAACATGCCGTTTGCGAAATAACAGGAGGGAATTTTTATGGCTAAGACATCTTTAAAAGTAAAACAGCAGCGCAAACAGAAATTCTCTACCAGAGAATATACCCGCTGCAGAATTTGCGGGCGTCCGCATTCTGTGTTGAAAAAGTACGGCATCTGCAGAATCTGCTTCCGTGAGCTGGCCTACAAGGGCGAGATTCCGGGTGTGAAAAAGTCTAGTTGGTAAGGAGGAGGCAGAACATGAGAACGACAAACGATCCAATCGCAGATATGCTTACAAGAATCCGCAATGCGAATACTGCAAAGCATGACACAGTAGATATTCCTTCATCCAAAATGAAGCTCGCAATCGCTGAGATTTTATATAATGAGGGTTATATTGCAAAATATGAGATCATTCCCGATGGCAATTTCGAGGCGATTCGCGTTACCCTGAAGTACGGCGCTGACAAGAATGAGAAAGTCATCTCCGGCATCAAGAGAATCTCCAAACCGGGCCTGCGTGTTTATGCGGGCAAGAATGAAATCCCGAAGGTACTTGGCGGACTGGGCATCGCGATTCTTTTCACCAACCAGGGCGTGATCACAGACAAGGAAGCGAGAAAGCTTCAGGTCGGCGGCGAAGTGCTGGCTTTTGTGTGGTAAGAGCGTTGTCAATAGCCAGGCATGAAGGATGCTTGCATCCTGAAAAGGCTGGGTATCAGACAACTCTTACCTAATAATCGAATTAAATAATGTACAGGAGGTACGGGCATGTCACGTATAGGAAGAATGCCAATCGCGGTTCCTGCCGGCGTAACGGTAACAATCGCAGAAAATAATCAAGTGACTGTAAAAGGGCCGAAGGGTACTCTGGAGAGAGTGCTTCCGGCTGAGATGGAGATCAGACAGGAAGGCGACGAGATCATCGTTTCCAGACCGAACGATCTGAAAAAAATGAAATCACTCCATGGTCTGACCAGAACGCTGATCAACAACATGGTAATCGGGGTGACGGAGGGTTATACCAAAGAGCTGGAGATCAACGGCGTCGGTTACAGAGCATCCAAATCCGGGAAGAAGCTTACGCTGAACCTTGGTTATTCCCATCCGGTGGAAATGACGGATCCGGAAGGGTTGGAGGCTGTGGTAGACGGCAATAAGATCACGGTAAAAGGTATCGACAAAGAGAAAGTCGGCCAGTACGCAGCAGAGATCAGAAGCAAGAGAGCGCCGGAGCCTTACAAGGGCAAAGGTATCAAGTATGCTGATGAGGTGATCCGCCGCAAAGTTGGTAAGACCGGTAAGAAATAATGGGAGGTGTGACAGGTAATGATCAGTAAAAAATCAAGAGCAGAAGTTCGTGCGAAAAAGCACAGAAGAATGCGTAATCATTTAGCAGGAACTGCCGAGAGACCGCGCCTGGCCGTCTTCCGGAGCAACAAGCATATGTACGCCCAGATTATTGACGATGACGCTCAGACTACTCTTTGCGCAGCTTCCACCATGGAAAAAGAGATCAAGGCCGGACTGAAGTACACAGATGATGTCGAGGCGGCGAAGGCAGTAGGAACTGCTGTCGCGAAAAAAGCGCTGGAGAAGGGCATCACCACGGTCGTATTTGACAGAGGCGGTTATATCTATCAGGGCAAGGTTCAGGCTCTGGCGGATGCAGCACGTGAAGCTGGATTAAACTTTTAACAAGGAGGTAGAGCGACGATGAAACGGACCATTATTGACCCAAGTCAGTTTGAATTAGAAGAAAAAGTCGTAGCCATCAAGCGTGTAACGAAAGTTGTTAAAGGTGGACGCAATATGCGTTTTACAGCTTTAGTTGTTGTTGGTGACCGCAACGGTCATGTTGGCGCAGGCTTAGGCAAGGCTCTGGAGATTCCCGAGGCGATCCGCAAGGGAAAAGAGGATGCCATGAAGAACCTTATCGAAGTGAAGCTGGATGAGAACAACAGTATCACACATGATATCACCGGCAAGCATACGGGTGTTTCCGTACTGCTGAAGAGATCTCCGGAAGGTACCGGTGTGATCGCCGGCGGCCCGGCGCGTAACGTATGCGACCTTGCCGGCATCAAGAACATCCGTACAAAGTCTCTGGGTTCCAACAACAAGCAGAATGTTGTCCTTGCGACGATTGATGCGCTCAGCCAGTTGAAATCCCCGGAAGAAGTGGCAAGACTTCGCGGTAAATCTGTAGAAGAGATACTGGGTTAAGGAGGATAGGACAATGGCAGATAAATTAAGAATTACACTTGTAAAATCAACCATCGGTGCGATTCCGAAGCACAGAAAAACAGTGGCGGCTCTCGGGCTGAAAAAGCTGAATAAGACTGTAGAACTTCCGGATAACGCGGCAACCCGTGGCATGATCCAGCAGGTCAGACATTTGGTAAAAGTTGAGGAAGTTTAAGCAGGTAAGGAGGTGTCATGATGGAATTATCAAATTTACAGCCGGCAGCAGGTTCAACGCATGGCGACCGTTTCCGCAAAGGCCGCGGACACGGATCAGGAAACGGAAAGACGGCAGGTTATGGTCACAAGGGACAGAAAGCGCGTTCCGGAGCACCGAGACCCGGTTTTGAAGGCGGTCAGATGCCTTTGTACAGACGTATCCCCAAGAGAGGGTTCACCAATAGAAACACGAAGAATATCGTTGCTGTAAATATTTCTTCTCTGGAAGTATTTGATAATGATGCAGTAGTGACTGTCGACACATTGGTGGAGACCGGCATTGTAAGAAATCCGAAAGACGGTGTAAAGATCCTCGGTAACGGAGAGTTTACAAAGAAACTCACTGTTCAGGCGAATGCTTTCAGTGGTTCTGCAAAGGAAAAAATTGAAGCACTGGGCGGAAAAGCAGAGGTGATCTAATGCTTCAGACAGTTCGTAATGCATTTAAAATCAAGGAAATCAGGAACAGAATTATCTTTACCTTTCTGATGCTGATCGTGGTGCGTCTCGGATCCCAGATCCCGGCGCCCGGCATCAACGGTGAATATTTCTCCTCCTGGTTTTCTGAGAATTCAGGAAATGCGTTTGGTTTCTTTGATGCGGTTACGGGAGGTTCTTTTGAGAATATGTCGGTGTTTGCGCTGAGTATCACGCCGTACATTACATCTTCCATTATCATTCAGCTGCTTACCATAGCGATTCCAAAGTTTGAAGAGTGGCAGAAGGATGGCGAGGATGGGCGGAAGAAACTGACGGCGATCACGAGATACCTGACGGTTGGTCTTGCGCTTATGGAATCCCTGGCTATGGCCATTGCTTTTGGCAGACAGGGACTGCTCACAGATTTTAATGCATTGAATGTAATTATGATGGTGATTACCCTGACTGCAGGATCTGCGGTTATCATGTGGATCGGTGAGAGGATCACGGAGCGCGGTGTCGGAAACGGAATTTCCATTGTGCTGACGATCAATATTATCTCCAGAATACCTTCCGATCTGTCCACTTTATTTGAACAGTTCGTAAAAGGAAAAGAGATTGCTACGGCAGTGCTGAATGCGGCGATCATTGTAGCGATCATTGTTCTGGTGGTTGTCCTGGTTGTGCTTCTCCAGGGAGCGGAGCACAGGATTCCGGTACAGTATTCGCGGAAAGTAATGGGCCGGAAACAGGTGGGAGGCCAGTCCTCGCAGATCCCGTTGAAGGTGAATACAGCCGGTGTTATCCCTATCATCTTTGCGCAGTCTCTGATGATGTTCCCGGTAATCATCTGCCAGATGCTTGGCAAGACAGGCGACACATCCGTATGGGGTAAAATCCTGAATATGCTGACCCAGTCTAACTGGTTTGATTTTAATACACCAATCAATAATATCGGTCTGGCGATTTATATTGTGCTGGTGATTGCGTTTGCGTATTTCTATACATCCATCACGTTTAATCCGCTGGAAGTGGCGGATAACCTGAAAAAACAGGGTGGATTTATCCCGGGTATCCGTCCCGGCAAGCCGACCAGCGATTATCTGACAAGGATGCTGAATTATATTATCTTTATCGGCGCGGTAGGACTGGTGATTGTAGCGATCATTCCGATCTTTTTTGAGGGAGTGTTCAATGCCGATGTCTCTTTTGGAGGTACTTCGCTTATCATTATCGTGGGCGTTATCATTGAGACATTAAAGCAGATAGAATCGCAGATGCTGGTTCGGAATTACAAAGGATTCTTAAATGATTAAATACAGTCAGTGGGAGATATTCGGAAAACCGGTATCTCCGCTTTCTGTGTCTGTAATATGTGCAGGATTGTGTAAAGAAAAGCGGCTATGTCATCCGCATCCCGCGCGGCGGGAATGAGGCAGAGACCGACTCCTGCCCGATTGTATAGGAGGGAATCATGAAGATAATTATGTTAGGGGCGCCCGGCGCCGGCAAAGGCACACAGGCGAAGATGATTGCAGATAAATATGAGATTCCGCATATTTCTACCGGAGATATCTTCCGTGCGAATCTTAAAGAGGGGACAGAACTCGGAAAAAAGGCGAAGGTATATATGGACCAGGGGCTGCTGGTTCCGGATGAGCTGACCTGCGATCTGGTCGTAGACCGGATTTCGAATGAGGATTGCAAAAACGGCTTTATCTTGGATGGATTTCCCCGCACGATTCCGCAGGCGGAGTGCCTGACCGATGCGTTGCAGGCACGCGGAGAAAGCATGGATTATGCGGTTGATGTGGATGTTCCGGATGAGAATATTATCAACAGAATGTCCGGCAGAAGAGCCTGCCTGAACTGCGGTGCGACGTATCACATCGTAAATATTCCGACAAAAGTGGAGGGAATCTGCGATCGCTGCGGCAGCGAGGTTGTTCTGCGGGCCGACGATCAGCCGGAGACAGTGAAAAAACGTCTGGATGTCTATCATGCACAGACCCAGCCGCTGATTGATTATTATAAAAAGCAGGGAATCTTAAAGACTGTGGATGGGACGCAGCCGATGACTGCAGTGTTTGATGAGATTGTTGCATTGCTGGATGCATAGTTTTGGAGGCATTTGATGTCAGTTTCAGTGAAATCAGACCGCGAGATCGCGCTGATGCGCGAGGCTTGCAGGGTTATAGCGAAGGTTCATGAGGAACTCGGCAGGGAATTAAAGCCGGGTATGACCACACTGGACGTAGACCGGAAAGCGGAGGAGATGATCCGAAGCTACGGTTGTACGCCGAATTTTAAGAACTACAATGGTTTTCCGGGATCAGTGTGTGTGTCGATTAACGATGAGGTTGTTCACGGTATTCCGGATAAAAAACATATCATCCGGGAAGGTGATATTGTCAGCCTGGATATGGGATGCATTTATAAGGGATACCACTCTGACGCGGCCAGGACACATGCGGTCGGCGAGATTTCGAAAGACGCGGCGCTTTTGATCGAGCGTACGCGGCGGAGCTTTTTTGAGGGGATCCGGTATGCGCGCAGCGGATGCCATCTCCACGAAATATCCAATGCGATCAGCGATTACTGTGAGAGCTTTGGTTACGGTGTGGTGCGTGATCTGGTCGGCCACGGCGTGGGCGCAGCGCTTCATGAAGATCCGCAGGTGCCGAACTTCCACCAGAAAAGCCGGGGGATCCGCCTGAAAGAGGGAATGACGCTGGCCATCGAGCCCATGGTTAATATCGGAACCTGGCAGGTGGAATGGATGGATAACAACTGGACAGTCATTACGTGCGACAGTTCCCTTTCCGCTCACTATGAGAACACAGTGCTAATCACCGACGGAAAGCCGGAGATTCTGACCCTCACGGAAGAAGAACATGCACAGATGGCGGAGATGTCGGATGAGATCTGGTGGAGATGAACCTATGGATGTACGGATGGCAAAGTCAAAAGCCGGTCACGATAAAGATCAGGTTTATGTGATTATAAAAGAAGACCGGGAATATGTTTATCTTGCGGATGGAACGTATCGGCCGGTTGAGAATCCAAAGCGCAAAAACAAAAAGCACATACAGATGATTCATCAAATTCCGAAGGTGGCACGGGATGTGCTGGAGGGAAAAGCAGTTTTCAGCGACGTTGAAATAAAGCGGGTGTTAAAGTTGTATCAGATGCGGGAGCATTCCCGGCAGGAGGATTGAGTAAGACAAGGACATCAGGAGGAAGAACATGTCAAAAGCAGATGTAATTGAGGTAGAAGGCGTAGTGGTGGAAAAGCTTCCCAACGCATTCTTCAAGGTGGAACTGGAGAACGGGCACCAGATTATGGCAACGATCAGCGGAAAGCTTCGTATGAATTT
>JAJBTR010000382.1 GCA_020860745.1 Lachnospiraceae bacterium
CACCAGTACGAGCGATCTCATCCCTCAGCCTTTTCCCCAGGTGGGATGCAAAAATTATATCCATCTCACTGCATATCTCCTCGACCGGAGCGTCTATTCTCATTTTATCATCATCGCGGACGATCAACACATCCAGATCACTGGCCGAATTGCAGTCAAATCTCACGGAGCTGCCAAAGACAATCGCTTCCTGTATATGTGCGTCATAACTCAGAATACGAGTCAGTGTACTGACATCCCGCTGCTTCAACGGATGGATATGATTCACATTGATGCAGTCACAGCCTTCCAGGATTTCAAAATCCCATAAGTTTTCTCCGTTATGTTTTACATATTCGTCAGTGATAAAATCCATAGCAGATTCCACTCCATTATCTCAGCCACACGAAAAGGATATCATGTCATTTTTTCTCACACAATCTGAACAATCTCCTCCACCGAATCTATTTTCGGCACCTCCGCATCCACGCTTCCGAATCCATAGGAAGCCCAGACAAACGGCACATCCGCCTCCGCACAGGCATCGTAATCTCCCTGCGTATCGCCCAGGTACCAATACTTCTCCAGGTGATTGCGCTCTATCACAGCTTTCAGGTTATCCGCCTTACCGCGGCCTGTATCGCCATAGCACTCGGTATCGTCCACCAGATTTTCCAGATGATAGTGCTCCAAAAATGCCTCGATATATCCGGACTGGCAGTTGCTCACGATGCAGACACCCCATCCCAGCTCGTGCAGCCTGCGGAATACCGCTTCCACATTGCCGAGTAAAACCGCCCCGTGCTGACGGAGATATTCATTCTCCGCCAGCTCCAGGACGTGAAACAGTTCCATGCCTTTTTCCGGACTATACTGCGGGAAAAACGCTTTCGCAAATTTGTCCATGGTCTTTCCCATGAGACCGAGCAGCCTCTCTCTTGTGATGACCAGGTCACTCATGCCGATCTCCTGAAGCGCCCGGTTCCAGGAAAACACAATGTTGTCTACGGAATCCCACAGCGTTCCGTCCATGTCAAAGATTATCGCTCTCTTCATACTCAATCACTCCGCCTGAATTCCATCCCGCATCGCCAATACAACGATTTGCGATTGCGCTGCCTGTTCTTGGATAACACGGTTCAAAAAGCCCGCCGCAGACAGTCGCTTATGCCTCATCAATCGCCTTTCCGATATCATGACGCATATATTTATTCTCAAAGTCAATCCACTCCGTCGCTTTGTAGGCATTGGCGCGGGCTTCCTTCAGGTCGGCTCCCTTTGCCGTAATTCCCAGCACACGTCCGCCGTTGGTCACGATCTTTCCCTCATCATTTAATTTGCTGCCCGCATGGAAACAGTAGTATCCATCCTTATCCTCGAAGTTTTCCAGACCTTTGATCTCGAATCCCTTCTGATAGGACACCGGGTAGCCATCGCTGGCCAGCACCACGCAGACCGCCGCGTTATCCTCAAACTGCAGATCAATCTGATCCAGGGTGCCGTCGATGCACGCCTCCATCACCTCAATGATGTCGTTCTTCATCCGCGGCAACACCACCTGCGCCTCCGGGTCGCCGAAACGGGCGTTGTACTCCAGAACCTTCGGTCCGTCTTCTGTAATCATGAGGCCAAAGAAAATGATTCCCTTAAACGGTCTCCCCTCCGCTGCCATGGCGTCCACGGTAGGCTGAAAGATATATTTCTGACAGAAGTCGTCGACTTCTTTCGTATAAAACGGACTCGGGGAAAATGTTCCCATGCCGCCGGTATTCAGTCCCTGATCACCGTCCTTCGCACGCTTGTGATCCTGCGCGGAAGACATGATTTTGATGGTCTTTCCATCCACATAAGAGAGCACGGACACCTCGCGGCCCGTCATAAACTCCTCGACCACCATCTGATTGCCGGCGGAGCCGAACTTCTTGTCCATCATGATCTCCTGCACGCCGGCTTTTGCCTCCTCCAGCGTGTTGCAGATCAGCACGCCCTTGCCCAGAGCCAGACCGTCCGCTTTCAGAACGATGGGCATCTTCGCAGTCTCCAGATAGGCAAGCGCCGCTTCCGGATTGTCGAAGTTCTCATACGCCGCAGTGGGAATATTGTATTTCTTCATCAGATCTTTGGAAAAAGCTTTGGAACCCTCCAGGATCGCGGCTGCCTTATTCGGCCCGAAAACGCGCAGGCCTTCCGCCTCAAATGCGTCTACCACGCCGCCCACCAGCGGATCATCCATCCCGATGATGGTAAGATCAATGGCTGTCTCCTTTGCAAAAGTCGCCAGCTTGTCAAACTCCATGGCTCCGATGGGAACGCATTCGGCGATCTGTCCGATCCCGGCGTTGCCCGGCGCACAGTAAATCTTATCCACTTTACTGCTTTTCGCGACGCTCATGGCGATCGCATGCTCGCGTCCGCCGCTTCCTACGATTAAAACTTTCATGATATGCCTCCGTTCTTTTCCGCTTGAAACCGCTCTTTTCAAATATGTATTTCACGTATTATAGCCATTCATTGCACACAGAAATATGAAAAAATCTGCCCAGATTATATCAATTCATTATTATTCTACAATGCGCACCCGTCCGTCCACGACAGACACTTTTCCATTTGCAATCAGGTCAATCGCCTGTGGCATGATAATCCACTCGGCTTCCTCCATCACTCTCTGCTGGAGAATTTTAGGGGTATCCCCCTCCTTTACCTCCACCGCTTTCTGCAGAATGATCGGTCCGGTATCGGTTCCCTCGTCCACAAAATGGCAGGTAGCTCCGGTGACTTTTACCCCGCGCGCCAGCACGCCTTCATGCACTTTCAACCCGTAATAACCGGTTCCACAGAACGACGGAATCAGCGACGGATTCATCTTGATAATCCTGTTGCGGTAGCGGGCAATCATCTGCTCCGGAATCACGACTAAGAATCCCGCCAGCACAATGAGATCCGCTCCCGTCTCATCCACCGCCGCCAGAAGCGCCTCATTAAAGGCCTCCCTGCTCTCATACTGCTTCGGGGAAATACACTGACCGGGAATCCCCGCTTTCTTTGCCCGTTCCAAAGCAAAAGCGGACGGATTATTGCTGATCACTGACACAATCTGCGCATTTGTGATCCTGCCATTCGCAATGCTGTCAATAATAGCCTGCAGGTTGGTACCGCCGCCGGAAACCATGACTGTAATTTTTAACATAAAGTCACTCCCTTTTCTCCTGCTTCAATCCGACCGATCACATACGGAGTGTCCCCCGCCGCACGGATCGCATCCATGGCAGTCTCTACATCCGCCGGGTCCACCGCCACGATCATGCCGATCCCCATATTGTAAGTGTTGTACATCATCTGCTCCGCGATATCCCCTGTTTTCTGCAGAAGGGTAAAAATCGGCGGAACCGGGTAGCTGTCCTTCTCAATCACCGCATGGGTGCCGTCGACCAGCATCCGGGGCACATTCTCATAAAATCCGCCGCCGGTGATATGGCTGCAGGCTTTCACTGTGACGCCCGCATTCTTGATACTTTTTAACGCTTTTACGTAAATCCGGGTCGGTGCGATCAACGCCTCGCCCAGAGTTTTGCCCAACTCATCATAGTATGTATTCAGGGACTCTTCCGTCATCTCGAATACTTTCCGAACCAGGGAAAACCCGTTGCTGTGGACTCCCGTGGAAGCCATACCGATGAGGACGTCGCCGTCCGCCAGGTTCTCCCCGGTGATCAGATCTTTCTTATCGCAGACACCCACGGCAAATCCGGCCAGATCATACTCATCCTCCGGCATCAGGCCCGGATGCTCCGCCGTCTCACCGCCGATCAGAGCCGCGTCTGACTGAAGACAGCCTTCAGCCACGCCTTTCACGATCTCCGCAATTTTTTCCGGATAGTTTTTCCCACAGGCAATGTAATCCAGGAAAAAGAGAGGCTCTCCGCCGGCACAGGCAATGTCGTTGACACACATAGCCACCGCGTCGATACCGATGGTATCATGCTTGTCCATCAGAAATGCCAGCTTTACCTTGGTGCCGCAGCCGTCCGTCCCGGACAACAATACCGGCTCCTCCATCTCCTTGATCTTTGCCAGGGAAAACGCGCCGGAAAATCCGCCAAGGCCGCCGAGCACCTCAGCGCGCATAGTCTTTTTTACGTGTTCTTTCATCAGTTCCACGGACTTGTAACCGGCCTCGATGTCGACGCCTGAAGTCTTGTAATCCATATTCGGTCTCCTTTTTATATATCTTCCTTAATACTCTTTCCACCCTGTCTGCTGCAGCTTTTCATCCTTCGCCACCACCTGGTCTTTTAACTCCTCTGAGTAAGCCTTCAGATGTTCCAGAATTTCCGGATCACCGATAGCTAAAATCTTCGCCGCCAGGATGCCTGCGTTGGCTCCGCCGTTGATTGCCACCGTTGCCACCGGAATGCCGCTCGGCATCTGTACAATCGAATAAAGGGAATCCACACCGCCCAGATCCGAAGTCTTCATCGGGATACCGATCACCGGCATGGGGAACAGAGCCGCACACATGCCCGGCAGATGAGCTGCTTTCCCGGCTCCGGCAATGATCACCTTATATCCTCTCTCCTCTGCGCTCTTCGCATAGTCGAAGAAAATATCCGGTTCGCGGTGAGCGGAGATGATACGCATCTCATAGTCAATTCCCAGTTTATCAAGTATCTCTGCTGCTTTTGACATAACGGGCATATCCGAATCGCTGCCCATCACAATTCCTACTTTCGGCATAATTATTCACTGTCTCCTTCCTGTTCCAATTGTTTTTCGCAATATACCTCTATCATTGCGATCAGTTCTGTCGCTGTTTTTATCTGCTCCTCAGCTTCTTCTTTTGTTGCAAAATAAAAATCATCATAATCGCTCGCGTGTCGTATTTCTTCCGCCTGTGCAATCTCCCTGCCAATCCTCCGCGGGAAAATTTCTGTCTTTACATACTCTCTATTAAAATTTGCTATTACATCTTTATGCCGCTTACAGGCCTTTCCATCCATAGCATGCACAGCATTAATCGCACGAAAAATTGCATAATATGCCCGGTTATTGGCAGCTTTATATTCCCTTGCATCAAATAATATTCTGGCGGCACGCAGATCATCCTTTGCGGTTTCTAATCTGTACTTTACCAGATCTTCTCTCGTACCTATATTATCATGCGGCTTCATATAAAGTCACCCCCTCCCTGCTCACGTTGGCATAAAACGGATAATTGCAGACCCACTTTTTAAAATGCTCTTCACATTTTGCAATCGGCTTTATATCCACATCATAATCCATATTAAAATCGTAAGTAGAACAGGAAAGCTTATGCCGGTATTCCTTTATCTCCATATCCGACAAGCCCAGCAAAATCATAATATCTATATCTGAGTCCTGACGGAAATCTCCTCTCGCATAAGAACCATACAAAATCACCCGTCTCAAATGCGGTCCATATATCGCCTTGATTTCATCCACATATTTATTCAGTAAACTCTTCGTTATCTGAGACATAGAATCACCACCCACTTTGACCCGTTCATGGATACCTTTTTGCACCAAATGCGCTCATACGTCAACACATATGTTCACAAATGCCCCGGATGAACATACCTTTTCGCGCATAGTGCGCCGTGCGTCAGCACATGCATTCACGAATACCCGGATGAATACAAACAACCCTCTTCTTTATAATTTATCTTTATCCTTCCCTCAGCGACCCGTTCAGTTCCTCCGTCCCCTCGACCGTAAACACGCCGTCACGAATGATGTCCGCGGTACTCCCGTCGGGATAAATCGCTGTGATCGCACCCAGTTCATTATAGGGGATTGTGATATCCGTATGACAATTGAAGTAAACCTTCGCCGGATCCTCGCTGCGCAGCACGCTGCATTCATTTTCCTTCGCCACGATATATTTCCCGTCCGGGTTCTTCCGCTCGACCTCCTCCTCACGGGAATAGCAGGTGTCGCCCACCGCAAAGTGAGGTCCTGTCTTCTCCGCGATCAGAATCGGCATCTTGTCCTGAATCTGATACTTTCTCGCCATGCGGTAGGCCGTGGTGTTGGTGCCGATGGCAAACTCGCCCATGGGAAGTGTATCGTGGTGCATCAGGACATTATCCTTGATATATTTCCGGTTCTCGTCTGCCGTGTCAAAGTTCGTGCAGGAGTAAGTATCGATTTTCCCGTCCTTAAACACGAGCTCCAGATTCTGATACTGCAGGCCATTTAAAAACACTTCCGTCACATGGAGGACGCCGTCCGTACCGGCCAGAACCGGGGAGGTAAAGACCTCTCCCACCGGAATATTGACGTCCGCCACACAGTTTTCAAAAGCAGTCTGGGTATCCGGATCGTCCAGCTGATGAATCGCCACCATCAGATCGGTGTGATTCTCCCCGCAGCCGACAATGTGCACCCGCTCTGCGCCGTCCAGCGTGTCGATCAGCCGCTGCTGAATCGCCTGATATTTCTTATAATCCAGCGTATTTACTTTCACCGTCTCGGCAAAAATTTCCTCAAACTGCGCGCCGATCTCCGGTGTCGGATAAGCGATTATCGTAAAACTGCGCTCCTCACCCGGAATATAGTTGTAGATGATCATTCCCCTCTCAGAAGCAAAATGAACGTTCAGCTTTTCCTGCTCCTTATCAAAATGAATCGCAGACTCTTTATTCTCCGGTGAAAACGGGGACTCCCCGAACACTTCCACCACCGCCGGACCGGCATATGTCAGCGCTTCCTCCTTATGCTGCTCAAACACCGTCCGGTACACTTCCAGATAGCGCTCCGTGAACGCCTTGTCAAAATAATACGCCCTGTCCTCTCTGTGATCAAAGTCATACTGGCGGTTCACGGAGGTAGAATATACGCCCCGCTTGCCGCTCCCCTTGTTGGAAAAAGAGGAGACCGGCTCCCGCGCCGCCGTGACCGCAAGACCCATCTTCCGGAAATTCTCTATAGCAGCCCGCATCATCCGCTCAAAGCCGATAGGGAAATCCAGTTCCGCTGTTTTTTTCTTCGAGAGATCAATCCCGGCATTCTCAAAACCAATGCGGTATCCTTCCGTATAGGTGTCCGCCATGGCCTGGATCTCCTGCTCTTCCAGCGTATTTAAAAACGCTGCAATCGCCAGGTCATTCTCCGACACCGGCAGACCATACAGATAAAGATAGCGCAGGTCACTGAGATCCGCATTCATGACAATATCCGAAAAGAAATTATCCTCCGGACAGATCATATCATGGATCACATTCTCCACAAAAATCTCGCTGTAGTCATGGAAAAACCAGTAAATCGTATCTCTGGCTTCTTTCAGATCGTCTTCCTCCAGGCAGTTATACACCTGGACAAAAAGTTCAAAGAGCAGCGTCAGCTCCATCTGTTTTCCCTGAAAAGCGTAAGCAATGCAGCCTTCCATCTCCGAGCAGAGCAGCGTCAGCATCTGCCCCGCCTCTTCTCCAAGAACAGAAACCGCATACTCCGGATTCGCGTAACTCTCCGCGTAATGGTTCGGAGCGATATGGGCATACAGCGCCTCCTGATCTGCCCGGCATTCCGCCATGGAGCGCTGCGCGAGACGGCCGTCTTTCTTTTTCTCATAAATCTTCGCTGTTTTTAGTAGAAAAGCAGCGCCTTTCTTAAAATAATCCCGATATTTTTCCGGAACCAGGTCGTCGGAAGCGATGCGGGAAAGCCGGTCGGTCATCAGAAGATACCGCTCCCCCGTCAATTCCTCCTCCGGTGCGTTCCAAGCCTGATCAGCCATAATTTTCCTCCTTTTTCTAATGATGATACCTACGGATTGCTTCGTGTTTACGCACTCCCTCAATCCCCAAAACACTGCTGTGCATAAGCTCTCACTAAATTCGCATTGCATGCTCATTAAGGGAGAGCATTATCGAAATCCGCTCATTTTAACCTGAAAACCGGCTAAAATGGCTACTTTCTCGTGTTTTGGCGGGTCCCAAAGTCATGAATCGGACCGCAAGCGCTCCATTCATGACATTTTGACCCTGGTATCATCAAATTCCGTATGTATACAATCCTCCCAGCACCACCGTCATGATCAACCCGAGCACCAGGCTGATCCGCGGCGGCACCGGTCTCACTTTTTCCTCCCGCACGGCGAGGATTCCGAGAACAAGCGCCCCGGCTGCCAGCACCAGCGCGATAAGACCTGCGGTGCCCACAAAAAACTCTGCCTCCCCTCCATAATAAAAGGAAAGGCCGACCGACACGCAAAACAGGCCAGCGCCAATCCATCCCGTGACCGAATGATTTAGATTCCGCATCCGAGTCTTACGCGTCCGGCGAAAATATTCTTTTCTGCTGTTAGCCATTTTCTCTCCTGCGACGGTCTGCCGTCACGTCCCTTTTGTGCTGTATTCCCATATAAAACAGAACCCCGATCACACTGCCTATTGTGTTTAAAATCAGGTCGTCCACATCAAAACTGCCGGTCTTTGTCAAAAGCTGCACACACTCCACCGCCAGGCTCAGTTCAAATCCCAGCAGCACGACACGAAAGAAGCCTCGCAAACGCCGTACCATGGCGGGAACCAGAAACCCAAAAGGTGTAAAAATCAAAATATTCCCGGCCAGATTCAGAAACGAAGCGGCAAAGCCAATCTGCTCCCGGTAGATCAGAAAACGCCGGATCTCCCGAAAAGGAATCAGATTATAATGGTAAGTCCGGTCCAGATCCGTCCTCCCCATCCGCTCGGAAAAGAACAGAAAGTAAACCAGCACCACCACATATATGGCAAAGAGAACCCAGCACAAAACCCTGCAACTCTTTTTATGCTTGCTGATGAACATGTAAATGTATCCTTCTATGCACCGTACTGTTCATAGTATGCATCAATTGCCGACTTTAATGTATCGTCAATGACAATCCTGCCATCGTGCGGCCGGTTATAAAGATACTCCACAACCTCCGCCATGGTCACGATCGCTCCGGTCTCAAACCCGTAAAGATCGCGGATTTCATCCAATGCGCACTTTTCGCCGCCCTTTCCCACTTCCATCCGGTTTAAGGAAACCATCAGCCCCACGATGGTCACATCACCCTGCGCACGGATAATCGGAAATGTCTCCTCAATCGACTTGCCCGACGTAGTCACATCCTCAATAATAACCACACGGTCGCCGTCTTTAATCTTACTGCCGAGCAAAATACCGGCATCTCCATGATCTTTGGCTTCCTTGCGGTTGGAGCAGTAACGGACTTCTTTGCCATACAGCTCTGAAAACGCGATCGCCGTCACCACCGCCAGCGGAATTCCCTTGTAAGCGGGTCCGAACAAAACGTCAAAATCCTCGCCGTATCTGTCATGAATCGCCTTTGCATAGTAAATGCCCAGCCGATGCAGCTGTGACCCGGTGACATACGCGCCGGCATTCATGAAAAACGGAGACTTCCGCCCGCTCTTTAACGTAAATTCTCCGAACTTCAACACATCGGATTCCACCATAAAATCTATAAATTCCTGCTTATACTGTTCCATAACTGATCTCCTTCTTTATCGCAAAATTGCGGCAGTCAACGGGAAACAGAACAAAACCCTGTCCTCTCTGCTTCCTTACTCCATACAGCCTCTGCCGCTGCTTACTGTCACTCACAGGCACTCTTTCGAGTACACACGACAAGTATAGCATCCCGAATCTGAGGATTCAACCCAAATTTACAATTAATCCAGGACCCAAATTTGCAGCTATTCCAAGCCGGGCAAAATTGCAGAAAAACGGCGTAAGCTGCCTGCTAACGCCCCTGCAGAAGCGTCCGCCCCATCTCCGGAGGATGTGCCGGATTCTGTTCCGGAGGAAGAATCCGATTCCTGCCAGGATGTTCCCTCTCCTGATGAAGCATTGCCGTCTGTTCCCGCACTTCAGGATATACCGGCATCCGCGGCAGTATCCGTCCTGTTGCTCTCCTGCGCATCTGCCTGTGAACCAGAGTCTGACCCCGAACCTGTAGCAGTGTCTGCATCGGAGTCTGTGTCCGTGGCTGCATCAGAGTCTATGTTCACATCTGCATCGGAGCCTGTGCCTGTGTCTGCATCGGAGTCTGCATCCGTGTCTGCACCGGAATCAGTATCCGCATCTGCACCGGAGTCTGTATCCGCCACCTCGTCCGCCTCAGAAGAATTCGTATTCGAACCCGACCCGGTTGAAGTTCCCGTCGTCTTACTGCTGCTCTCTGTCCCGGAAAGCGTATAGACCAGCACCGGATCACCCTTACTGAGATTTTCGTAAATCTTTTTTGCAGCGCTCAGAGGGAGATTGATGCATCCGTGTGAACCGCTTGTCTTGTAAATCGTCCCGCCAAACCGGCTCCGCCAGGTTGCATCATGCATCCCCACGCCGCCGTTAAACGGCATCCAGTAGGACACCGGCGTCGCGTAGCCATCTCCCCGAAGGGTCGCATTTCTCTGTGTGTAAGTCACCGGATAGATTCCGGTAGGCGTAGACATCCCCTTTGCCACATTGCCGGGCACAAAATCCGACTCTACGATCAGCGCTCCATCCTTATAAAAATACAGATGCTGCGCAGTCAGATTAATCTCCACATAGGTATCCCCGTAATCATTCTCGCCGTGACTGGCAGCTGTGTGAGAATAATTCGGCTCCCTGACCACATCCTCCCCGGCGGCGAGCTCCGCCAGGAGCGCTTCTGTCTCCGCTTCCTGATCCAGCTTCCAGCCATAACTCCCCTTCGAAATGGTAACCGTAGAACCCCAGGTTGTCTTCAGCGTATGTTCCGTGTACTGCGTATCATACTGCTCCGCAAAGTCGGCGACAAAAGCTGCGACAGCTTCCTCATTTACAGAGACTGAGAAATCCTCGCCAAGGGTAATCCAGCCGCTCATTTCTCCCTTGCTGATCTCAATCGTCCCGATATCCAGCATATCATATGTAATATTCACTGCGAGCAAAGTATTCATCTGCTCACAGGCGTCAATCAGCTCCCGGGATTCCTCCGTATAAACCGGATTTTCATAGCAGTCCGTATCCTCCAGGTTCAGGCTTTCTGTCAGAGAACAGATCGCAGTGTCCACAGCCGCAGACAATGTATCCATCTCCATATAAGTGCCGTATACCTCCGGCTCTATCTCAAAAGTCTCCGATTCGGCAAACACAATCTGTGCGTCCGCAGTCACCGTCATCTGCTCCGCATCCATACAACCCAGAGCAGCCAGCACATCCGCCAGCAGGTCAGCGTCATAAATCACGGTGTTTCCCGGTTCATACGTGCTGCTTTTCCAGAATACCGCCGGCCATGCAAAAGCTTTCTGTTCTTCCAGAATTTCATCCAGCGTTCCGTCAAACACAACCTGCAGACCGATATCAGCGCCGCGAATAGTCTCCGCACTGCCGCCGCGCTCTTCCAGCACCAGCTCGTAACCATTTACTTCTTCCACAATCATTCTTTCCAGTTCATCCACAGTTTCCGAGGAACAGTCAATTCCGTTGATTGTCGTATTAGGAAGATAATGTCCAGTGTAGAAGACACCAATGCCCAGATAAACAGCAGCCGCAGCAGCTGCAACAACAGGTAAAATAATATGCAGTTTCTTTTTTCTTTTCTTTCCTTCAGCAGAGGAATCTGTAGTATCCCCAGAGACTTTACTTCCGGATTCTTCTGTTCTCTTCTTCATTTCCTCGTCCAGCTTCTCTGCTTTCTGCGGAATTTCACCATCCGCTTCCGTATCTTTCTCCGACATTCCGCCATCCGGCTCCGCTGCTTTCACTGACATTCCATCATCTGATTCCGCGGTTTCCTCTGGCATACCGTCACTCGATTCCACACCTCGTAACAATAGTGCGGACACCTCTGTATTTTCTTCCGCTACCCTGCCGGCTTTT
>JAJBTR010000412.1:0-1311 GCA_020860745.1 Lachnospiraceae bacterium
CGTCCGGGGTTTCGGCTTAACAGTAAACCGCCTCACTTCCCACGAAATCATTACTTTTATTGATAAAAAGCATGAAGGCCTCCAGAATGTAGAACTCTATCCTGCAGGAATCTATCTCACCATCTACTGTGATCAATATGACGACGAATATCTCTATGCGGGAAAAATGCTGGAAGAAATACAAGAAAAACAATACACCATATGCGGCGATTACATCTGTGAAGAACTGACTATTCTTCCCTCCTTCAATGAAGATCACCGAAATGTTTTTTCGCCTGCAAATACCTGTAAAATCTGACCGTCGCCCATTCCCTTCTGTTCAATAATTTATGAATTTTTCACAATATTTCTGTTAATATTTTGTCAGTTTTGTCGAGTTCTTTCCATGTTGACCTTATTTTTGGGATAAGGTTTACAATATTTCTATATAGGAAAAAATGCGCAAATTATCAGAGAGTTAAGAACAAGACACAATTCATAAAACGGAAGGGGATCAAGAATGAAGAGAAAAATACGCGTAGCTCAATACGGAGTCGGCCGTATGGGAAAAATGCACATTAAATATGCCATTATGAAAGGCGCAGAACTCGTTGCTGCCCTGGATTGCAATCCGGACCAGATCGGAATGGATGCTGGTGAACTGGCCGGCATCGGATCGATTGGCATACCTATCAGCGATTCCAACAATACCACTGCCATTCTGACCGAGACGAAACCCGACATCGTTATCATGGCGACCCGAAGTTTCCTCTCTGACTGCAAAGATTCCATCCTGGAATGCGTTGCCTGCGGCGTGAACGTAATCACAATCTGCGAGGAAGCGCTGTGGCCCTTTGCCACCTCTTCAGAGGCAGCAACAGAAATAGACGAGGTAGCGAAAAAATATGGGGTCAGCGTCTGCGGCACCGGATTCGCCGACGTATTCTGGGGAAATTTGCCCGCTATGATCTTTGGTTCCGCAGCCAGAATAACCAAAATACACGGAAGCTGTATTGTAAATCTGGAAGATTACGGCGACGTACTGGCCGAGCGTCACGGAGTTGGGCTGACATTGGATGAATATAAAAAACGCTTTGGCGAGGGTAAGTCAACCAAAAACGGCGCCGAGTTAAAAGACACCTGTTTTCTGGGCGATCAGAATGGCTGGATCTGCAAATATCTGGGTCTGACTATCCAAAACCAATCACTGATCGACTATCCGCTGACTTCCAGCAGGGAATTATTCTGCACTCCGATGAATCTCAAGGTTCCGGCCGGATATGTCATCGGTTCCTCCACGGTATACTCCACGGAAACCACGGAGGGAATCAC
>JAJBTR010000412.1:1321-11746 GCA_020860745.1 Lachnospiraceae bacterium
ACTCCACAAAATGGGTTGTCACCGGCGACCCCTCCACCGAGGTAGTAATAAGCCAGCCTCCGACTCCGCAGCTGACCTGTACAATCTCCATCAATCGAATTCCAGACGTTATCAATGCCGCGCCCGGATATGTTACAACAGATCAGCTGCCATTTAATCGATATCTGATCCGTCCGTTAAACGAATATGTAAACAAACAATAACCAGCACTATCATAAAATTAAGTACTAACCCGCTCCTTTCTACATATATATACTAAAGAAGAATCGTATTCTGTCATCATTCAGTATAATCAGAAGTATCTATTTGTTTGCAATGTCAGAAAAAAAGGAGCAATACATGGCATACGACATTATCTTAGACGCCGGACACGGCGGTTTTGACAACGGAGCATCCTACATGGGCCGCGCAGAAAAGGACGATGTCCTCCGCCTCACGCTCGCCGTCGGGCAGCAGTTGGAAGCAGACGGCTACAGCATTTATTACACCCGCACCAGCGATGTATACAATTCTCCCACGGAAAAAGCGCAGCTCGCTAATGAGTCCGGCGGCAGCTATTTTATCTCCTTCCACCGGAATTCCGCTGTGGAGGATAACCTGTACGACGGCATACAGACCCTGGTCTATCAGGAAAACGAGACCGTCAGCCGCCTGGCCGGCAATATCAACGCAGCTCTGGAACAGGCCGGCTTTCAAAATCTCGGCATCGAGGAGGTGCCCGGACTGATCGTTCTGCGGAAAACAGAAATGCCGGCCGTCCTGGTGGAAGTCGGCTTTCTCAACAACGAAAAGGACAACGCCATTTTTGATGAAAATTACGACCGGATTGTCGCCGCCATCGTCTCCGGCATCGAGGAAAGCATTCCGCTTACCGCCCAGTCTCTGCCAAAGGAGTACGCCGTGCAGACGGGCCTCTTCCGGTACGACGTCAACGCCGCCTACCAGCTGGAGCGCCTGGAAATGCAGGGTTTTGCCGGACAGATCACCTTCGACAATCCCTACTATGCAGTCCGGGTAGGGCAGACCGCCTCCCTTGACGACGCCGTCGCGCTGCAGGAAAATCTGAAACGCTACGGATATACCACACTGATTGTATCTTCTTAGTGCAAGCTATATTTATTTTTTCATAAACCAGCCACTCCCATTGCACAGGATACACAAAAAACAAAAAATTTCGGTACAATAGACCCTTTTCACCCGGGGACAGACCGCGTATAATAGAGACATCTTTACCGTCACTTTTGTATCGCACAGGTCATTATGAATCATACCTACATCATCGCATTCTGGAGTCTGTCCCCCATCAACTCCCGCCGTTTCTGCATGGACTTTTTTGCGTCCTCCCTGAAACCGTTCGGCGACATCCAGTGTCTCGACTGCGGGAACAGACAGGACAGACGCACGGTACAGCTTCTGCACCAGGCTGATCTGGTGGTCATCGCACTGCAGCAGAGCCACCGTGAAATCTGCGATCTCTTCTGCAAAAACACACTTCGTTTTTCCAACTGCATCTATCTGATTGTGGACTACTATCCCGACCGGGAATTTGACCTGGTAAAGATTGCGTTTGAGTTTCGCATTCCGCTCTCCCGTCTTGCCTGCATTCCCTACCATCCCGGCCGTCGGGATCTGTTCCCCGGGGAAGAACCCGCAAAAAACCAGACCGGCGGCACGGTTCTGCGGTCCGGCCGCGGAAGGCCGGGATTCTGCAGGGAACTCTATCGCGCCCGGCGGGTCATGCTGCAGGCGCTGGGCTTTTAAAAAAACCGGGTAGGAGACCCGACGCGCGGGGTGCAGACAGCATAACAGTCGTATTCCATACACGCCCCCCCGCGCAGTTTAAAAAGAACCCGCCTACCCGGCGGGTTCCTCCACTTCTTTCTCAGGAACTCTCACATATATTTTCACAATCCGGTGTTTTTCCTTCGTCCAGACCTGCATATAAACGCCCTCCGGCGTCGTGATCGCATCCGTTACTTTCGGAAGTCGGTCCAGCATTCCGATCATATAACCGCCGACGGAATCATAATCCTCCGATTCCAGATGAAGATTCAAAGCCTCATTCAGGTCGTCCAGCTGCATCTGACCTTCCACCAGATACTCCCGCTCGGAAATCTGCTGCAGCAGTTCCACCTCGTCCTCGTCAAACTCATCCCGGATTTCACCCACAATCTCCTCGATCAGATCCTCCATCGTGATCAGACCGTCCGTCATGCCGTACTCATCCAGCACAATGGCGATACTAATATGATTTTTCCGCATCGCAATCAGAAGATCAGCCGTGTTCTTATGCGTGTGCGTGAAATACGGCTCCCGCATCAGCGCATGAACCGAAAAATGCTCCTTGTCGCAGAGGAGAAGATCCTTCATATTCAAAATACCGACCACATTGTCTGTCGTATCTTCGTAGACAGGCAGGCGTGTAAACTTATCCTCGGCAAAAACTTCCAGCACCTCATCGTAGGTAGCGTCGATATGTACAAAAGTCATATCAATCCGGCGCACCATCACGTCCTCCGCCACCGTGTCCCCGAAATCAAACACATTGTTGATCATTTCTTCTTCTTCCGGCTCAATCACACCGGATTCCTGGCTGAGCTCCAGAACCGTGCGCAGTTCGCGCTCCGACATAACGCTGTTTTTCTCATTGGGATCTACGCGCAGCAGCCGGAGAAAGCCGGAAGCGAGCATGTTGATAACGAAAATCACCGGTGTCAGGACATTCATCCAGATCCAGATCACTCTGCTGTAACGCAGGGAAAGCTTCTCGGAACGGATCGTAGCGATCGTCTTCGGGGATATCTCTCCAAAAATCAGCACCAGTACCGTCAATATCCCGGTAGAAATACCTGCAGCAGCGCTGCCGAACAGCCGGACTGCGACAATCGTAGCCAGCGAGGAAGCAGAAATATTTACCAGGTTATTGCCGATCAGAATGGCGCTCAGCATCTTCTGGGGGTTGTCTGTCACACGCAGCACCAGCTGCGCCCGCTTGTCTCCCTCCTCCGCAAGAGTTTTCATACTGATCTTACTTACTGTCGTCAGTGCCGTCTCCGCAGATGAAAAAAAAGCCGACAGCGCCAGCAAAAGAATCAAAACTAATATAGGTATCGCGACGTCTGGGTCCAAAAACAAATCACTCTCCTGTCTTTTTCAAAATATTCATCTCTATTGCCACGAACTGTAAATGAAAATTCCCAAATCTCAATCTCCCACGATAAATGTAAGAAAAATCCTACCACATCTGTTCTTTTTTGCAAGTATAACATATATATAATGCAGGAGGATTTTATCATGGAAAGAACAAAAAGGCAAAAAACAAACCCCTGACCATCATCAGCACTCTGCTGATCATGTATGTCATCACCGGCCTCGCCCTCCTGGTACTGGCCTTTCTGCTGTTAAAACTGCAGCCTGGTGAAAATATCGTATCTGCCGGCATCCTGGTGATCTACATCCTTTCCTGCCTGGTCGGCGGACTGATCGCCGGAAAACGGATGAAAGTACATAAATTCCTCTGGGGCGTCCTGACTGGCACAGCCTATTTTCTGATTCTGCTCGCCGGTTCCTTTTTGCTGAACCGGGGCGTCAGCGACGACATCGTTCAGGTCACAACCACACTGGTCATGTGCATGGCTGCGGGAATGATCGGGGGCATGATAAGCTAGTACGGCTGTGCAGAACCGGAATCTGTCCGACATTACCGTATCCGCCAACCGAATCACAACGGGATTTTTGTAATTTTATAACCTTTCCCGTCAATCTCCATCACCGCGAAAGAAATCTCACCGCCAAACCGGGGCCGTCCGCAGCTTCCCGGATTCAGCCAGAGCTTCCCGTCAACCACTTCCTCAGAATAGCGGTGAGTATGTCCATGGACAACTATATCCGCCTCCGCAGCCATCCGCCCTGCGTCATACCGGTCATGGACAAGCAGGAACTCCAACTCCCCAATCCGGAAGCGGAGCCTCTGCCGAAGATTCTGCGCCCAGTAAAAATCATTGTTGCCCCGAACTGCATAGAGTTTCCCCCGCATCAGACGCAGTTTGTCCAGAATATATTCCTCCGCAAAGTCTCCCGCATGTAAAATATAATCACAGTTTTTTAACGTACCGATTACCTCCGGCCGCAAAAGGCCGTGGGTATCGGAAATAATTCCCACTTTTATCGCCATAGACGATTTTTCTCTCCCCGTTGTATTTTGAATGAGTTAACTATAACATAGTTCCGTGCCATTGTCGAGCAGATGCTTCCATAAAAGAATGTCGTGAAAAATGAAAGAAAGTAAATTATGTCTGTACGGATTACCTTCAGATATGTTACACTTAAGCCATATTTTCAGAAGAAAGCAGAGATAAAATATCTCATGCAGACAGCTGTACCCACAGCAAACACGAATCAAAAGGAGACAACCATGATTGAACAACTGATTGTGGAAATGATTACCTATTATGCCGGAGACGCACCGCGGATTCAGCACTTCCTGAAAGTTCATGATTTTGCCAGAACCATCGCGGTGCTGGAAAATATAGATGAGAATACGATTTTTACACTGGAAGCCGCCGCCGTCGTCCACGACATCGGCATCCATATCAGCGAGGAAAAATACGGTTCCTGCGCCGGATCTTATCAGGAACTGGAGGGACCGCCGCTGGCGGAAGAAATGCTGAAACGTCTGGGATTCTCAGAGGAAGTCATCTCCCGGGTCAGTTACCTGGTCGGGCATCATCACACCTACAGCAATATCGACGGTTCGGACTATCAGATTCTTGTGGAGGCAGATTTTCTGGTCAATCTCTTTGAAGACGACTCACCAAAAAACGCAGTAGAACATGCTTTGCAGCATATCTTCCGGACAAAAACGGGCATCCGTTTCTGCCGGGAAATGTTCGGAGTGTAAAACGAAGCGGGCATATCCACGGATCCAATCCCCGGATATGCCCTTTTAAAAGGAAGATAACAACAAATCAGAAAAGTTCTCTGTAAATCTTATAGACCCTGTCACGGTTCAGTTCCACAAAATTATTCGCCATCAGCCGTCCCTGGTTCACCATCACAGATTCTGTGAATTCCTCCAGATCCTGCTCAGTCACGCCGTATTCGTGAAGCGCTTTTTTCGGAATCAGAACGTTCAGAAGACTCTCCAGTTCCTCAAAAACATCTTTCACCTCGCAGTTTAAAATTCCGGCTATAAACGCATTCAGCTTCGCGATTTCACCGTCTGTCTTCAGTTCCATATAATTTTTCATAACGCCGGTAAACATGGCATAATTGGCTTCCCCGTGCGCCACATGGTAAGTGGCGCCAAGCGGATAGCTGAGGGCATGTACAGCCGCGCAGCCGGCGTTGCCGAAAGCGATACCTGCATAGTTTGAGGCAACAAGGAAATCTTCTAACAACGGCATCCGCGCCTCCGGGCCGTTATCCCGGATCTCCTTATATCCGTTTAAAATCATCTCTATCGCCTTATATCCGAACATTCTGGTATAACCATTGCCCTTCGGGGAGAGGGAGGATTCCACCGCGTGAATCAATGCGTCGATAGAACTGGTAGCAAAAAACCGGAACGGCAGTCCCTTCAACAATTCCGGAATCAGCACCGCTTTGTCCGCATACATCTCATCCACCGCCAGACCCTTTTTTGTGCCCCGGCTGTTCAGAGCCAGAATCGCGATATTGGTTACCTCTGACCCGGTTCCGCAGGTCGTCGGAACCAGAATCAGCTCTTTATCTTTTTCAATCGGCAGTTTCCCGTCATACAGATCGAGAATCGGAGATACATTTTTCAGTACAAAGAGCTTACTGATATCAATGACCGTGCCGCCGCCGATTGCAATAATCCGCTTCGGATTGCCCTTGATGTCTCTGTAGATTGCCTCCGCCATATCATCAGAAGGCTCCCCGGCACCGTATTTTTCCTGAAAAAGCACTTCACATTCCAGATTCAGCCCGCCAAAATACGGCTGATAAATATACTCATTTGTAATTACAAGATCATCCTGCCCGATCTGAAATTCTTCCGCGAACTCTTTCGCTGTCTCATACCGGAATAGCTCCGGCTTTACCATAAACTGTTTCATATCCGCATCTGTTCCTCCGTTTCTTCTACCGCCTGTATTCTGCAGTTATTTCGTTCTCTTTCTGATGATTGCCCGCTTTGCCGCCCAGACAATATCCTCAGCCATGAGTCCATACTCTTCCATCAGAAACTTCTGCGGGCCAACCTGCCCGTAACGTTCCTGAATGCCGATGCGTTCCATGGGAACCGGCTCGTTCCGCACCAGAACATTGGCCACCGCGGAGCCAAGTCCGCAGGATACCTGATGGTTTTCCGCTGTCACGATACATCCGGTCTCTGCCGCCGCTTTGAGAATCAATTCCTCATCCAGCGGTTTCCAGGTATGCATATCGATTACCCTGGCAGAAATGCCATCCTCACGCAATTTCTCCTCCGCGATCAGCGCCTCGTCCAGAAGAATACCGGAAGCGATGATCGTCACATCACTGCCCTCTCTCAAAGTAACTCCCTTGCCAATCTCAAACTCGGACCCGTCCCCGTAGATTGTCTGGAATCCCTTGCGGATGACACGCATATAGCTGAGTCGGGAATATGCGGCAAGCTTCTCTGTCAGAGACTTCGTCTGCACATAATCACAAGGGTCAACGACCACCGCACCCGGCGCGGTCAGATACAGGGCTGCATCCTCGAAGGGCATATGGGTCGCTCCGTTAAAAGCCGCCGTCACGCCGGGATCTGTGCCGACAATATGCACCGGAAGCTGTGAATAACCTGCGGAAAGAAAAGCCTGGTCAAAGCATCTTCTTGCCGCAAAGCAGCCGAAAGAGTGTACGAAAGGGATCATTCCGGTCGCCGCCATACCGGCTGCGACGCCGACAGCATTCTGTTCCGCGATTCCCGCGTTAATTGTACGCTGGGGAAACTCTTTCTGTAATTTCCCGGCATTGACACACCCCATCAGATCACAGTCAATGTGAACCAGTTTCTCGTTTTCTCTCATCATCTCCGCCATCGCAGAAATATATCCGTCACGATTTGCCCGTTTGTCTGTTGTATGATTTGCAATTAACTCTATCTTCATTATTCCTTCTCCCCCTTCCTATTGTGCCGATATTGCGGCAAATCTGGCCTCAGCCGCCGCAAGCGCCTCCGTCCACTCTTCCTCTGTCGGCTGGGATGAGTGTGCGCCGGTGGGTTCCGCAAACGTAGCCCCCTTGCCTTTTATTGTATTAAGGATAATGCAGGTAGGCATTCCCTCCGTCCGGTAAGCCTCCTGAATCGCATCATAGATCTGTTCCACATCATTGCCATCCGGCAGGTCGATGACATTCCATCCGAACGCGTCAAACTTGGCTCCGATCCCCTTTCCGTGTCCCATGACATCCGCACAGGCGCCGTCTAACTGCCGCTTGTTGTCGTCTACCAGACAGATCAGATGATCCAGTTTGTAGTGCGCCGCAAACTGTGCCGCCTCCCAGATCTGTCCCTCATCTGCCTCGCCATCTCCGATGGCCACAAAAACATGACTGTCACGTCCCTGCAGTTTATTTCCCAGCGCAGCTCCAACCGCCTCGCTCATACCCTGACCCAGAGATCCGGTGGTCAGATCCACTCCGGTCGTCATCCTGCGGTCTGTGTGAGACGGAAATTTCGAATGCGGCTGGTTCAGCGTATAAGCCTCCTCCATCGGATAATATCCCTTCAGCCCCAGCGTCGCGTACATCACCGGGCCGCCATGTCCCTTGGAAAGCACAAACCAGTCCCTGTCCTCCCAGCGGGGATTTTTCGGGTCAATCTTCATCACTTCCCCGTACAGCACCGCCATAGCGTCCGCCATGGAAAGGGAACCTCCCACATGCCCGAAACCACGCGAATGAATGACTTTTAACGTCTCCAGGCGTATCTGCTCCGCAAAAACTCTGAGTTCCTGCATCCTCTTCTCTTTCTCCATCCTCTGATCCTCCCATCTGTATTCGCCCGAAGCCAGGCAAACATGTATCACATACAATCACACCATCGCCTGCTCCGGCTTTCAGCCATTACCGGATAATCTCCGGAAAACTTCATTTTATTCCGTTTGCAAATTTAACATGCAAATATCGTGCCATTTTTTCTGTTCTGGTTTTTTACCGTCGGATTCTGTCACGACTGCACATCCATCACCCGCAGGAATCGCTGTACATTCGCCTCAATATCCCCCTGAAAAACCGCGCTGCCGGATACGATCACATTTGCGCCCGCATCCAGTATTTCCTGCAGGTTAATCAGCGACACGCCGCCATCCACCTCAATATCCGCACTGCAGCCGCACACATCAATCATCCGCTTTAAATCCCGAATTTTTTCCAGCGTATACGGTATCAGCTTTTGACCGCCGAAGCCGGGATTTACCGACATCACGAGCACCATATCCAGTTCCGGCAGAATATACTCCAATGCAGACAGCGGCGTCGACGGATTCAATACCGCTCCTGCTTTCAGTCCCCTCTCGTGTATTGCGGCTATCGTGCGGTCCAGGTGCCTGCAGGCCTCCGCATGCACAGTGATAATATCGGCTCCCGCATCCGCAAAATCATCGACATAG
Source organism: Lachnospiraceae bacterium (assembly GCA_020860745.1). GTDB lineage: Bacteria > Bacillota > Clostridia > Lachnospirales > Lachnospiraceae > Eubacterium_I. Next base: position 9,925 of record JAJBTR010000412.1, read on the forward strand.
CGAATCGGTTCCTCAATCATCAGATGAACATCAAACAGACGCTCCGTACATTTTCGGATCGACCGGATCACAGGGATGCCAAAGGAAATACTTGGGACAAAGCTTCCATCCATGACGTCAATGTGAATATACTGCGCTCCCGCCCGGTCCAGTTGCCTAATCTGCTCGCCCAGGCGGGAAAAATCCGCCGATAAGATAGATGGTGATAAGTAATTCATAAGCTCCTCCTGCTGCATATCATGCCCGCAAATGCCGCGTATCAGCTCGTAAATGCAGGCTATTTTTATTCTTAACATAGAAGCAACTTACATGCCAGTTTCGAAACAATTTTTTTCTGACTGCGCGGCCGGATTGCAATCGCGGAGTCAGAAATTTTTTCATTTTTTCAAAATTCTTTTGTAAATGTGCAAACAAACCTTTGATAAGTGCTCATTTTAAATCATCACTCTGGCATCGTTTTTGCTGCATAAAATCAGATGCGTTTCTTTATCAACGATTTTAGAATGGAGGAATAAACATGAGCAGTTTAAAAGGAAAAATCGGATTAATGGCAGCTTCCCTTATTATGATGAACTATCTGGCTCCCACCTCGTGCCTGGCGGCCATCGCGGAATCGTTTCCCGACACACCCCAGCAGATCGTACAGCTTTTATCGTCCGTTCCAAATCTGACTTCCGTCATCGCCATGATTCTGGTCAGCCGGGTGACTCCCTTCATCTATAAGAAGCATTTAATTTTTATAAGTGCTCTGCTGTATCCAGCCGCGGGACTTCTGATTTATTTTATCCATCCCAACGTCCTCATCATGATTTTGTTTTCCCTGTTGATGGGGGCTGGAACCGGCATCTGCGTGACCTGCGTCCCTGCTCTGATCTGCGACTGCTACAATGAAAAAGAGAGTGCGCAGCTCATTGGTCTTTAATCGGGATTCATCAGCGGCGGCGCCATGCTCTTTATCTGGATTGGCGGACAATTTGCCAAAGTGCAATGGGAAAAATGCTACCTCTGCTACCTCTTCATCCTGATCATTGCCGTCGTGGAATGGTTCTGCGTACCAAAAGGAAAACTCGACCGGAAAAAAGAAAAAGGGGAACCGCATACCGCGATTCCCGGAACTATCCTGTTTTATACTGTCATGATTTTATTCTTTGGCATTTTTATCTTTACCTTCAGCTCCAACATCTCACTCTTTATCACACAGCGCTCTCTGGGCGGGACGGTTGAGGCCAGCTACGCTTCCATCATCTATAATCTGGCCGGTATGGTAGCGGGATGTGTGACCGGATTCGTGCTAAGCAGACTAAAGTATAAAGTATTTTCCTGCAGTATTATCATCGCAGCTGTCGGTATGCTCCTCTGCTTTTTCAGTACCGGATTCCCTGTACTGTGCATCGGCGCCATCTTCTGCGGTGCTGCTTACTCCATCGCGATCCCTGCTGGAAATTATTACGCTTCCATCGAATCCACAGATTACAACCGCTCCTTCAGCATCGCCCTGTTAAACGCCCTCAGCGGTGGAGGCATGCTCATTTCCCCGATCTTCTTCGGCACAGTGCTGACCATGCTCACCATTTCCCAGCGCTTTCTCGCATCGGGAATCGGAATGGTTCTTCTGCTCGCCGCGGTGTGTGTTGGCCAGAGGAGGATGCACCGCGAATGAATCAGCAAACTACATCCGTGTCATATCTCTTTCAATACCCTGTCTTTGAACCACTCATCCACCTGCGTCATAAACAGATTTTTTACTTCGCGGTTGGGAATAGCCAGTTCATAATATCCTTCCTTATCTCTACCCCGTTGTGTCAAATACCCAGTTGTAAAC
>JAJBTR010000203.1:0-11054 GCA_020860745.1 Lachnospiraceae bacterium
AGCAATCCCAGAAACAATGTAAAAAATACATTCTGCGAGGAAAACTCGAGAACCGCCCCGTTAAAAGCCAGGTCAAACGGGATCTCCGAAACCGCCGCGAAAAGCAGCAGCCGCAGTTCATATTTGTGAATATTTCGCGTATGGAAAAAACCCTCCACGATCAGGAACACAAAAATCGGGAACGCGATACGCCCGATGTAACGGAATATCATCTGATATGGAAACAAAACCGCTCCGATATGGTCGATCAGCATGGTAATAATCGCGATCATTTTTAAGACGAGACCGTTCACACACGCGATGGAAAACACGGGTTTAAATTCTTTATTCATGAAAGGCTCCTCTATCTGGCGAAAGACTGTTCCAACCCATACACGCCGCGCAGGTTGCGGACTTCATCCGCCCACCAAAGGAATCACAGAAATATGAATTGATACCCGCCTCACAGATTACGGACTTCATAATTCCTTACTCTCCCCTGCGCATAATGCAAGATTCCGGTTTAAAACTCCCGGAATCTCTCATAGCGCTCCTGCGCCAGCGTCTCCGGCGCTTTATCCAGATTTTCATAGAGGAATTTCCGTATCATTTTCCGCATGATGCGGCAAAGTTCCTCCCGGTTGTCTTTACAGGCCGGCTCCGGCTCCGCAATGACCCGGTCGATAATTCCCAGTTCCTTTAACTCCGCAGCAGTCACTTTCATAAACCCCGCTGCCTCACTGGCGCGCTTCCCTTCTTTCCAGAGAATGGAAGCAAAACCCTCCGGAGAAAGAATCGTGTAAGTGGCGTTCTCCATCATCCACACTTCATTTCCGACTGCGAGGGCGAGAGCTCCGCCGCTTCCGCCTTCGCCAATGACTATGCTCAAAACCGGTACCTTTAAGGTGGACATCTCATAGAGATTGCGGGCAATCGCCTCCCCCTGCCCGTGCTCCTCGGCTTCCAGCCCGGGGTAGGCGCCCGGCGTGTCGATAAAGTTGATAATCGGGCGATGAAACTTTTCCGCCTGTTTCATCAGGCGCAGCGCTTTCCGATAGCCTTCCGGGGACGGCATGCCAAAGTTGCGGGTAATATTTTCTTTCGTTGTCCGCCCTTTCTGCTGTCCGATGACAGTCACCGGATAGCCATCCAGATATGCGAGTCCGCCGACAATGGAACCATCGTCCGCATCATGACGGTCGCCGTGCATCTCCTCAAAATAAGAAAAAATCTCTGTGATATAATCCAGGGAGGTCAGACGGTCCGCCGCGCGCGCAGTCAGCACGCGATCCCATGCTGTCATCTCCGCCGCAGTATTCTGCTCTGTCTCGGGGATCACCAGCTTGTTGGTGAGCAGAGCCTCCTCTTTGGACGGCATCCGATGCATATGCAGCAGACGCGCCAGCTTATCCTTCATCTCATCCCGCGTGATGATGCCGTCAATCAGACCATGCTCCACCAGAAACTCCGCCCGCTGAAATCCCTCCGGCAGCTTCTGCCCGATGGTCTGTTCTATCACGCGGGGGCCTGCAAACCCCACCAGAGCGCCCGGCTCCGCCAGTATAATATCGCCCAGCATGGCAAAGCTGGCTGCGACGCCGCCCGTCGTCGGATCTGTGAGAACCGTAATATACAAAAGCCCCTCATCCGAATGTCTGCGGATCGCCGCGGAAGTCTTTGCCATCTGCATCAGGGAAATCATGCCCTCCTGCATACGGGCTCCGCCGGAACAGGTAAAAATAATAATCGGGAGCTTTAATTCAGTCGCTTTTTCCACCGCTCGTGTAATCTTCTCCCCGACCACATAGCCCATACTCCCCATCAGGAAACGGGAATCACAGACAGCGATGACTGTCTCCTCCCCGTGAATCGTGCAGCGCCCGGTGACAACCGCCTCATCAGTCTTTAATTTCTCCCGCAACGCTTCCACTTTTTCCGGATAGCCCGGGTACTCCAGCGGGTCGTTTCCCTCCAGACCGGTATCCCACTCTTCAAAGCTATGTTTGTCCGCGATCACATGAATACGTCTCCGGGAAGCCATGCGGAAATATTTACCGCACTTGTAACAGGCAAGATGATTTTTGACCACATCATCCCGATACAGCATCTCTCCGCAGGCATCGCATTTAATCCAGACTCCCTCCGGCATATCATTCTCTTTTTTAGCAGCAGGGGTATAACTCTGCTTCTTAAATTTCAGCACACTCATATTTTTACCTGTCTTTTACTTGCATCACAACCGAAGTTACGCGCAGCGTCGCTGCACATATTCCCATTTAAATTCACATTTCACATTCTGTAAATACATACAATAATCCAACACTCACGAAAAATACTATTCCAGGAAACCATTCTTCACATCCCCCTCACACAAAACCGGATGGGTAATAATATCATACTGGTAATCCAGATTCGTGATAATTCCGTCCACATTAACTTCGCCGAGAGCACTCCGCATCTTATCAATCGCGTCCTCTCTGTCCCTGCCGTATGCAATGATTTTCGCAATCATGGAATCATAATTGGGCGGAATCTCATAACCTGCAAAAATAGCGGTATCCACACGGATGCCGTTGCCGCCGGGCAGATAGAGAAAATCGATCTTTCCGGGACAGGGCATAAAATTCTTTTCCGGGTTTTCCGCATTGATTCGACACTCGATGGCATGCCCGGTGATATGGATATCCTTCTGCTTAAAGTGCAGCTTCTCACCGGCCGCGATGAAAATCTGCTCCTTGATCAGATCAATCCCCGTCACCATCTCTGTCACGCCGTGCTCCACCTGGATCCGCGTGTTCATCTCCATAAAGTAATAATTCTTATCCTTATCCAGAAGGAACTCAATCGTACCGGCGCTTTCATAACGGGCAGCTTTCGCCGCGCGCACCGCCACCTCTCCCATCTCTCTGCGGAGCTTCTCATCCAGCGCGACGGACGGGGATTCCTCCACCATCTTCTGATGACGCCTCTGGATGGAACAGTCACGCTCGCCCAGGGAAACCACGTTGCCGTACTTATCCGCCAGAATCTGGAATTCAATATGGCGGGGGCGCTCGATATATTTTTCAATATACATCGTATTGTCCGCAAACCCATTCACCGACTCCGCCTGCGCCACCTCAAAGTTTTCCTTAAAATCAGCGGCTGATCTGGAAATGCGCATTCCCTTTCCACCGCCGCCGCTGGCCGCTTTGATCATAACCGGAAAACCAATCTCTTTCGCCAGCCGGAGACCGTACTCCGCCTGATACACCGGCTCCTTCGTACCCGGGACGACCGGGACTTTTGCCGCCATCATCGTATTGCGGGCCTCCTGCTTATTCCCCATTCTGGAGATGATATCCGCATCCGGTCCGATAAAGACGATATTGCACTGGCGGCACATCTGCGCAAATTTCGCATTCTCTGAAAGAAAACCAAAGCCCGGATGGATCGCATCCGCCTTGGATGCGATCGCCGCGCTTAAGATACGTTCCATATTCAGATAACTGTCGGCGGGAGCCGCCCTGCCGATGCAGATGGCCTCGTCCGCCAGCATCGTGTGCAGAGCCTCCCGATCCGCCGTAGAATAAACAGCAACAGAGCGGATGCCGAGCTCCCGGCAGGCACGGATAATCCGCACCGCAATCTCCCCTCTGTTTGCAATCAATATTTTCTGAAACATAAATATCTCCTCAGGATCTGTGCATAGTATTCCGCTACATATCCTTAGCCGATTGCAAAGGTAAGCTCCGCTACCACAGCAACCTTGCCATCCACCGTCGCTTTCGCCTTGGCGATACCGATCGGTCCTTTCTGCTTGATCATCTCTGTCTCGAGAATCAGGACATCTCCGGGAACTACTTTTTTCTTGAACTTCGCGGAATTAATCGCGCCGAAGTATGCGGTTTTCCCTTTAAACTCCTCGCTTCCCAGAATCGCCACGGCGCCGACCTGCGCCAGCGCTTCCACGATCAGAGCACCCGGCATCACCGGCTCCGCCGGAAAATGACCGGCAAAATACGGCTCATTGTAGGATACGCATTTTTTTCCGACCGCGCGCACACCGGGCTCCCACTCCTCAATCGTGTCGATGAGAAGCATCGGCTGACGGTGCGGGATAATCTCCATAATTTCCTTCGTAGTTAAAACTGACATTTGAATCTCTCCTGCTAAATATAATTACGTGATGATACCTGCGGATTGCTGCACGGCATAAGTTCGATGACGGAAAGCAGAGATTTCCTGTCTTACTTATCTCGCAATCCTCATCATTCTATGACAAACAGCGGCTGATCATACTCCACAAGGTCTCCGTTTTTCACCAGAATCTGCTTTACAACTCCGTCATAGTCGGACTCAATCTCATTCATCAGCTTCATGGCTTCCACGATACCGAGGACGTCGCCCTTTTTCACCGTGTCGCCCACCTGAACAAAAGGCTCCGCGTCCGGGCTGCCCGCCGCGTAAAATGTGCCGACCAGCGGACTGTTTACAACCTGACCGTCTGTCCGGCCATCCGATGCTTCCGCATCAGGCGCCGTCTGTGCGCTGCCCTGCAGATTTTCCGCTGCCATCATGGCAGGCGGGGGAAAACTCCCCGGATTCGTCTGCTGTGGTACCCCTTGCGGAGGATATGCTCCAAACATCGGCGGCATCGACGCTCCGGGCGGAGGACATGCACCAAACGCCGGCGGCATCGGCGCTCCGGGTGGAGGACAATGCCCCTGTCCCGGATGAGGCGGAGGCAGGATCTTTTTTTCCGGACGCTTCTGCATCCGGATCTTCAGTCCGCTCTCCTCATAAGTAAAGTCAGTCAGCCCCGCCTCGGAAACTGCTTTCATTAAATCAATAATCTGATTTACTTCCATTCTCATCACTCCTGTTGAACAACTGCAGTCACAAAACCATACACTGACCAGAGAAATCCCTGTCATCTCTCAGCGGCATATTCTGACACAGATTGTACAATCAAAATCTATTCATAAAATCTATTCATGGTACTTCTTAATCAGAATGCTGGCATTATGTCCGCCGAAAGCAAGGGAATTGGACATCGCATACTCAATCTCCGCTTCCACGCCGTGTCCCTGCACGTAATCCAGATCAAGCTCCTCGCCCGGCTCCTCCAGACCTACCGTCTGATGAATATAGTTATGATTCATCTGCAGTACCATAGCGACAAATTCTACTGCCCCGGCGCCGCCGAGCAGATGACCGATCATGGACTTTGTGGAATTAATCTTTAAATTATATGCGTGGTCGCCAAAGGCAGACTTAATCGCACGGGTCTCAAAGAGATCATTGTGGTGCGTGCTGGTACCATGCGTATTAATATAAGAAACCTGCTCCGGCTTCGCACCGGCATCCTCCATTGCAAAGAGCATCGCGTGCGTCGCACCCGCGCCGTCCTCCGCCGGAGATGTGATGTGGTAAGCATCGCTGGTCGCACCGTAGCCGACCACTTCTGCAAGGATGTTTGCTCCGCGTGCTTTCGCGTGCTCCAGTTCCTCCAGAATGACAATACCGGCGCCTGCACCGATGACAAAACCATCGCGGTCTTTATCAAAAGGAATGGAGCATCGCTCCGGGTTATTCGTCGTGGAAAGAGCTGTCAGGGATGTAAACCCGGCCACACTGATCGGGGTGATCGCATCCTCTGTGCCTCCGGCCACCATAACGTCGCACTCGCCATGCTGGATTGTGCGGAAAGCCTCGCCGATATTGTGCGTACCGGTAGCGCAGGCCGTCGCGATATTGATGCTCTTGCCCTTGATACCAAACTGGATGGTAATATTGCCGGCCGCCATATTGGTGATCATCTGGGGAACAAGGAGCAGATGCACCCTGGAAGGACCCTTGTCTAACAATTTCTTATACTCTCTCTCAATCGACTGGAGGGAGCCGACGCCGGAACCGACACAGCATCCCACACGGTAAGGGTCTTCCTTTTCCATATCAATGCCCGACTGAGCGAACGCCTCCTGTGTCGCTGCCACCGCATACTGAGCGAAAGCTTCCATCCGCTTTGCGTCTTTGCGATCCATATAATCGGCAGCTTTGAAGCCTTTTACCTCCGCTGCCACTTTCACCTTGTAATCTGTAGTGTCAAAGGCGGTAATCTCGCCGAAACCGAGCTTGCCCTCCTTGATACCGTTCCAGTATTCGTCTACGTTCAAACCTATGGGAGTGATCGCCCCCATGCCGGTTACAACAACACGTCTCATATATTTTCTCCTTTTTCTTTTTTTACATCGCCATTCCGCCGTCCACGCAGAGCACATGTCCCGTGATATAGGACGCTTTGTCGGACGCAAGGAACGCTACCGCATTTGCGATATCCTGCGGCTGTCCCATTCTTCCGAGCGGAACCTGTGCAACCCCCGCCTCTTTTGCGGAATCCGTCATCGCCTTTGTCATATCAGTATCGATAAATCCGGGCGCCACAGCGTTGACTCGGATATTTCTGCTGGCAAGCTCACGCGCCATTGATTTCGTCATGCCGATGACGCCGGCCTTGGAAGCACAATAGTTCATCTGTCCCGGGTTTCCGATCATACCGGACACGGATGAAATGTTGATGATGGAACCGCCCTTCTGCTTCAGCATCGGACGCGCAATGTGGCGCATCGTGTTGAAACTGCCCTTTAAGTTGGTATCGATTACTGCGTCAAACGCCTGCTCAGACATCCGCATCAGAAGGTCGTCACGGGTAATTCCCGCGTTATTCACGAGAATGTCAATACGACCCAGCTTTTTGACAAGGGTCTTGATCATCTCCTCCACTGCGGCAAAATCATTCACCCAGCACGCATAGGCTTCCGCCTGACCGCCTGCTTCCCGAATCGTGTTTACAACTTCCTCCGCACTTTCTTTCACCGGTTCAATGTAATTGACTATTACATATGCTCCCTCACTCGCCAGAGTGATTGCAATCTTTCTTCCGATACCGGTACCTGCTCCGGTCACCAGTGCAATTTTGTTTTCTAATAAATTACCCATAGTTCCTCCATTCTCTTTCTATGCCTGTTCTCTATGTTCATCTGACGACTCCGTTCTCATAAACATGATCTGACAAATGACAAATTATGTCATGATAAAATCAGAATATAAGCGTATGTTACGCCTTCAGCGCTTCACACAGCGCGTCCAGATCCGCCACCGTATCCACATGATAAACCGGGATCGTCTTATCTATTTTCTTTATAAATCCTGTCAGGGATTTCTTTGGTCCAATTTCAACAAAAACTTCCACACCGTCTGCGATCATCCGCTCCACGCTCTGTTGCCAGCGCACGGAAGAGGAAATCTGCCGCTTTAATAAATCCTTCACCTGACTCTTGTCCGTCACATAATCTGCGGTAACATTGGTGATATATGGTGTGGCTATATCGTGGATCTCCACGCTCTCCATCTCTTTCGCAAGCTTCTCTCCCGCTCCCTCCAGCATGGCGGAGTGGAACGGTCCGCTGACATTGAGCGGCATGCACCGTCTGGCTCCTGCCTCCTTCAACGCTGCGGCAGCCCGCGCAACAGCATTCTCCTCACCGGTGATTACAATCTGTCCGGGGCAGTTATAATTGGCAACCGATACGATGCCCTCTGTCTCGGCGCATACTTTCTCGATTGTCTCATTGTCCAGCCCGATCACAGCTGTCATAGCTCCGCCGGTGGGAACTGCTTCCTGCATATAGGCGCCTCTCTTGACGACGACGCGGAACGCATCCTCCTCCGTCATCACTCCGGAGGCAACCAGTGCGGCATACTCCCCAAGGCTCAGGCCGGCATTGACTATGGAGTGAAATCCTTTTTCCTCCACTGCACGCAAAATTGCAAGCTCATCCGCGAGCATTGCAATCTGCGTGTATTTTGTGATATTAATCTGATCGTTCTCCTCAAAAAGAAGAGCATTCATATCCATACCGCTTACTTTCCCGGCAAGGTCGATCACTTCTTTTGCACAGTCAAAATTCTCATAAAAATCTTTTCCCATGCCAATGTACTGCGACCCCTGACCGGGAAAAATAAACGCTATTTTTTTCATTTTAAACTAATATCTCCTGTTATTCTGTCTGGTGCAGCGGCTCTTACTCTTCTACGCCGTGCTCTTTTAAATAATCAATGATAGAACCAACGGTTGTCAGAGTCTCAAGCTCCTCGGTAGGGATCTCAATGTCATACTCCTCCTCAAGAGCCATAACCAGATCGAACAGATCAAGGGAGTCCGCATCCAGATCCTCATTGAAACGTGCGTCCAGAGTGATTTTGTCCTCGTCGATTGATAAACGGTCTGCAATCAGTTCCTTCATTTTCTCAAGCATAATGTGTGTCTCCTTATCCTTCTATAAATTTTAATTTATGCCAAATACTTTGACAGTCAAAGTATAATGGATTTGAAATACTCCGTCAATAGCCTCTTTCAAAAATTACGCTTTCTTCGCTCTTATCGCTTCCGCCAGCGCAGGCACGACTTCAAACAGATTCCCCACAATTCCGTAATCTGCCACGGAAAAGATGGGTGCGTCCGGATCTTTATTGATCGCGATAATCGTATCTGACCCGCTCATACCGGCCAGGTGCTGAATCGCGCCGGAAATGCCGACAGCCACATAGATCTTCGGCGCCACGGTCTTTCCGGTCTGGCCGACCTGATGCGCATGCGGAATCCAGCCGGCGTCCACAGCCGCACGGGAAGCGCCGACGACGCCGCCCATAGCGTCAGCCAGATCGCGGATCAGAGAAAAGTTCTCGGGATTCCCCAGGCCGCGTCCGCCGGAAACGATGATCTCCGCCTCCTCCAGGTGAACGGCTTCCGCCACCTCTTTTACTCTCTCCAGCAGATGTACGCGGACATTCGCGGGATCCATATGGATATCCTCGCGGATGATCTCTCCGGTTCTGCTCTCATCCGCAACCGGTTTTTTGAACACGCCGGGGCGTACCGTAGACATCTGCGGCCGGTGATCCGGGCAGGAAATCGTCGCCATCAGATTGCCGCCGAATGCCGGACGCGTGGAGGCCAGAAGACCGTTCTCATCAATGTCCAGTCCGGTGCAGTCCGCGGTCAGACCGGTGTGAAGCGCGCAGGCCACGCGGGGCGCCACGTCACGTCCGTTGTTGGTTGCGCCAAAGAGAACGATAAACGGGGTGTATTTTCTCACCAGCGCCTCCATGGCATAGGACTGGATATCCGTGTTATAAGTATCGTACTCGTCGCCCTCGACCAGAATCGCCTGGTCTGCGCCGTAGGCGATCGCCTGCACAGCGACATCCGCCGTCTCTTTCCCGAAGATCACAGCGACCAGCTGCGCCTCGAGCTTATCTGCCATCGCGCGGCCAGGAGCCAGAAGCTCATAGCCCACATTCTTCGCGATGCCGTTTTCTGTCTCTATATATACCCAGATATTTTTATTTTCCATTGCGTCGCACCTCCTGTATTATAGCAACCCGGCATCGGATAACAGACCTGTCAGCTTCTCAGCCGCAGCTTTGCCGTCCAGGTTCTCAATCTTCATACCGTTCTTCTCATGGCGGGGCGTGTAGGTCTTCAGCACTCTGGTAGGAGAACCGTTCAGACCGCGCTCCTCGGGGGCAACAACCACCTGCTCCGACGTCAGCTGACCGATTTCGGCAGTGCGCGCAAAACGCTTCGTCGTAAAGCTGGGGTACCGCAGATCATAGCTGGTCTTGTTGATCGTGATCACACAGCCGGTGGAAACAGCGAAATAATCATATCCCTCATCGCTCTCGCGCTTGCACTTTAAGGTGCCGTCATCCTGCAGCGTTACCTCCACCGCATAGGATACCAGCGCCCGGTTCAGATGCTGGGAAATCTCCGGTCCCACCTGACCGGTATCGCCGTCGATGGCCTGTTTTCCGCAGAAGATAATGTCAAACGGCTTTCCGGACTGTTCCTCCAGATAGGTAATCGCCGTGGACAGGATCTTAGATGTAGCCAGCGTATCCGATCCGCCGAAGACTCTGTCAGTAATCAGCCAGGCTTCGTCAGCTCCGGCAGCCAGGCACTCGCGCAGAGCGTCTTCCGCCTTCGGGATACCCATGGTGATAACCGTAACCTTTCCGCCGGTCTTATCTTTCAGACGAAGCGCAGTCTCCAGGGCATACGTGTCGAACGTGCTGACGATAGCGGGAACTCCCTCCCGGATCAGCGTGTGCTTTACGGGATCGATCTTGATCTGTGTCGTATCGGGAACCTGCTTAATACATACAAGCATATTCAATGCATTTTTATCTTCATTGTCCTTTTCCTCTGGCGCGGATACCGATGCAGCTGCTGCTTTTACAGGCGCAGCCTCTTTTTTCACCGGGGAAGCCGGGGCAGACGGGGTTGAACCCTTCGCCGTCTTCGCGCCGTATTTTTTCTTCACCTGACCGGCAATGACCGTGCGCTGAATCTGGTTCGTGCCCTCATAAATCTGAAGAATCTTCGCGTCACGCATCAGCTTCTCCATCGGGTACTCTCTCATGTAACCGTAACCGCCCATCACCTGTACGCCGTCGATGGCGTTCTGCATGCCCGCGTCGGTACCTGCGGTCTTGGCGATCGCAGCCTCCATCGTAAAAGAAAGCCCCGCATCAATCCGCTCTGCCGTATGCAGATACATCTGACGCGCCGACTGTGCCCGGATCTCCATATTCGCCAGCATCTCCTCCACCATCTGGAAATTCGCTACCGGCTGGCCGAACTGTACGCGCTGCTTGGCGTATCTGGTCGCTTCCTCCACCGCGCGCTGCGCGATACCGACGCCAAACGCGCCGACACCCGGACGGGAGTGATCCAGCGTATCCAGAATATACTTAAATCCGCGGTTCTTTCTGCCGAGCAGATGATCCTTCGGAATACGCACATTGTCAAAAATAACCTCGCTGGTGCAGCTTAAGCGCATGCCCATCTTATCCTCTTCCTTGCCGATGGAAACACCCGGACGATCACGCTCCACAATAAATGCGGAAAGTCCCATGACACCGGCAGATTTTTTGGTGGAAGCCAGAATGGTATAAATGCCGGCGATCGGGCCATTGGAGATAAACGACTTGGTGCCGTTGATGACATACTCATCGCCATCCTCTACAGC
>JAJBTR010000203.1:11064-11695 GCA_020860745.1 Lachnospiraceae bacterium
CCGTCGTCTGAACGCTTCCCGCATCGGAACCGGCATTCGGCTCCGTCAGACAGAAAGCGGCATATTTTTTTTCTTTTATCGTGTCAAACCACAGCTTTTTCTGTGCATCATTGCCTGCAACCAGCACCGGGTAGGAAGCCAGGGAGTTGGCAATCAGTGTGGTGGCAATGCCGATATCGCCGCGGGCAATCTCCTCCGCAATGGCACAGCTCTCTACATTGGTAAGCCCCGGTCCGCCGTATTCAGTGGGAATACAAAGCTGGTTCAGCCCCATATCGCAGGCCATGTTCAGCAGCTTTTCCGGGAATTCATTGTTGCGCTCATAATCCCCTACAGTCGGGATTATCTCTTTGTCTACAAATTCCCGAACCATAGTGAGCAATTCCTGGGTCTCGTTATTGAAGATCATAATGGGAAATACTCCTTTTCTGTAAAATAATAGAAGCGGTAGTCAGGGACTTCCGCCTGTTGTCCGCCTCTCATCCAGTGGAATAATAACATATTTAACCATCATTGGCAATTACTTTTTATAAGTTGAAGCTGACGAGCAGATACAGACGCTTACAGATCATTTCCACCTGTGCGGTTGCTAATCCAATACCTTGCCTGAATTGCAACAAATTGTATGTAT
>JAJBTR010000327.1 GCA_020860745.1 Lachnospiraceae bacterium
AGGGGACAAAATGTATACGATAGAAGATTTTATTTCCCAGGAAAGGCAGCATCTGTCGCCCAACACTATTTCAGGAAAACATATCATTGAATCCATAGAATCCTCAGATATGACTATACATATGTCATTCTTCGGGAAAGAAGAAAATATATCCATTTCCCTTCACCCGAATGAACTTATGCCGCCGCAGGATTTTCCCCTGCACAATCATGATTTTTTCGAATTATTATATGTTTATCATGGTTCCGCTGTTCAGAAGCTTCAGCACGAGACCCGTATCCTCAGACAACATACAGCCTGTCTTTTTACACCCAATGTGCAACACTGCATTTATACAAAGCAGGAAGATGATATTTTAATCAACATACTGATTAATCCAAAGGTATTTCAAAAATCCTTTTCTACTTCACTAAGTGAAAATGATCTGATTTACCGTTTTTTTGCTGACACTATTCTTCGGGATAATACAGAAACAAAGATTATTTATTTTGAGAATTCTTCAGATCGAATCTCCACTTTGGTAGAATCTATTGTGTTGGAATATATCAACGAACAGCCCTGTTATCAGTCCACTTTGCAGGCTTATCTGCTGATCCTCTTTAATGAATTGATACGGGATCACGTTTCCCATTTCAACCAGCAAAACATTGGCTCCTGCAACACAAGCAAGATTATCAGCTATATTTATGAGCATTTATCCACGGTCACATTGACCAATCTGGCGGATGAGTTCCACTATTCCTCAAACTACATTTCTAAAATGCTGAAAGATTATACCGGTAAGAATTATTCGACCCTGATACAGGATATGCGTCTGGAAAAGGCAACTCATCTTCTTACAGAAGAAAACCTTTCTCCGAAAGACACCACACTCATGCTCAGTTTTTATGATACAAGCTATTTTACTAAAGTTTTCAAAAAGAAATATCTCCTTACTCCGGCTCAATATAAAAAAATGAAATGTCGTGAAACGTCACCGGGGAGGTGACGCTTCGCTTTTTACTTTTCCCGTTTTTATTTCATACAACTACAAGCAGAATACATTATGAACGCCCCTGCATTTTCAGAACATCTTTTGTTGCTTCTTCCAGATGCTGTGTCATCATCCGGCAGGCCGATTCGCCATTTCCCTCTGTTATAGCCAGCAGAATCTTCTCATGTTCCAGACGAATCCGCAGATATCTCTCTTCCTGCTGTTTTTTCGTACCATCACATAACAGGGCAGTCAGGGACTCTCCAATAATATTCCTGCATACCTGAAGCATAATCCCGTACATGGCATTCCCGGATGCTCTGGCAACGATCTGATGAAACTGCAGATCACAGGAGATAAACTCTTCCGGATTTCCTGCCGTCTCTTCCGATTGTTGCAGCACTTTTATCATATCAGCCAGATCCTGCTGTGTCCGTCTTTTCGATGCGAGGGAGGCCGCATCGCACTCCGTGGTCAGCCGGAATTCCAGGATTTCCTTAATCGTCAGCTTCTGAAACTGAATTACATTTTCCAGAGTCTGCACCGCGTTATCCACATTTAACTCCTGCACTACAGCTCCGCTGCTGCCCGACTGTATTTTGATGTAACCATCACGCTCCAGGACCCGCATAGCCTCACGAATTGTAGGACGGCTCCGCTGCATCATCTCCATCATTTTCCGTTCCGACGGCAGGTGCTCTCCCGGCTGAATGTCTCCGTTTAAAATCAGCTGCCGGATCTGCTCATATATTTCCTCACTGGCTCTCGTGGTCTTCACCGGCTGCAGCGCAACTTTAATCTCGTTTTTCATCTCCGTGTCCTCGGCTTTTTCTTTTTTGAAGTGCTTCCTGACGAATTGCCGCTCTGCGGATTATTATCCTGCTGCCCCGGCGCTTCTTTCCTGCGGACATAAGCGATCGGCGAGCTCTGCTTGCCGTCAGACTTCTCCATCACGACCTCCAGCCCGTCAATCATCCGGATAAACTCGCTGAACTTCCGGTATTTGCCGTAATTGCGCTCATCAAAATCCGGATATTTCCGGGTCAGCAGACGCCCCAGCTCAGACAGCAGCATACTGCCGTCCTCATCCGAATTCTTATCAATAATATCAAAAACAGTACGCTTGATTTTAGACAGCTTGGTGATCGGGGATGTCTCCACCGAGGTATCTTCCTCCTCCGCAGCCGCTGCATCGCCGCTCCCGTTCTGCTCCTCCTCCACAGTATTCTGGAAAAGGACATCCAGAACCTTAAACTCCTCGCAGGAACGGACGAAGGCTTTGGGCGTCTTGGACTCGCCCATGCCGATGACAATCTTTCCCGCCTCCCGCAGGCGCATCGCCAACCGGGTAAAATCGCTGTCCGAGGACACGATGATAAACCCGTCCACATTATCCGTATACAAAATATCCATCGCATCGATGATCATCGAAGAATCCGACGCATTTTTCCCCGTGGTGTAGCTGTACTGCTGCATCGGAATGATAGAATTCTCCAGAAGGCACTCTTTCCAGGTCTTCTTCGTCCGATCCGTCCAGTCACCGTAAGCCCGGCGGACGCTGACCCCGCCGTATGACTTCGCCTCGTTCAGCATTACCGATACATACTTCGGTGAAATATTGTCCACATCAATCAGTAGCGCAAATTTATTTTCTTCTGCCATTTTTCCTCCCTGTTCTGCCGGCCATCCTGTGATATGTGATCACTCTCAGGCTCTGATCATCCTATTCATTTATACATTGTCCCGCAACAACGCAGAATCATATTCTCATACAGCTCTGGCATCCATTAGAACCTGTTACAAATCAGTCGATCCTGCCCTCATCTCAAGCCGATATTTCCGCGGCGTTGTCTGATACTGCTTTTGAAAAATCCGGTGAAAATAACTCTGATTTTCATATCCCACGGCCAGCCCCACATCCAGCACCGACATGGATGTGTGCGCAAGCAGATAGGCCGCCTGGTTCAGCCGTTTTTCCTGCAAAAGCTCCGTGTAGGTCCTCCCTGTCTGCCGCCGGATCTCCCGGGAGAGCCAGCTCAGGTCATAGTGCAGAATCTGTGCCAGTTCAGACAGCTCCCCGTCCCGGTAATGCTCCTCCACATAACGGAGGACGGAAAGCACCAGCTGCTGCTCGCCCACAGCGTCCGTCTCCATCCTGTCCATGTGATTCATCAGCTGCAAAAACAAAAGCCCCATCGTGATCTGGTTCGTGCTGCGCTTATTCGGCTGCCGGTTATGCAGCGTCCAGATCAGATTCTCCACAAGATTCTGCACCGGCAGCACATCCGCGACTTTAAAGTGCATATAGCCCGCACCCCCGGCATCACTCCTTAAGCAATTTACCACAAACTCCCGCAGGGCATTGGGCTCATCCGTCATCATCCGGAGCACCTGATCAAAAAACTCCGGCAGGATAATAAAATTCACAGCCACATCATCCATCCCGGCCGGAAAAATCTCCTGCTCGGCCTGCTGATTCAGCAACAGAAGTTCTCCGGCTGCCAGAGTCACATCGTGTCCGTTAATCCGCTGACGGGTGGAGCCGGAACACATATAAATCATTTCCACATAGTCGTGGGTGTGTTTCGGGAAATGGACAAAACGGGTGTGCTTGCGCACCTCTATAAGCTTGCCGGAATCCAGCAGCCGCCGCGCTTCCACCATCCGGATCTCCCCGCCGGTTTCCTCCGATGTATACAATTCCCTGTCGACCTCCGGATTCCCTTGCAGAAGTTTTTCCTCCTCCGGGGTAATTTTTTTCAACTCTTTATATAGAGTTCTGTCCATATTCCGTATCCTCAGCACACTTTTTTCCTTACCATATAACCATACCACAATTATCCATAGAAAGAAACTGAAATTTTATCGCGATAATGATACAGACCCAGGATTGAAAATGCTGCAGAAGCTGTAAATATCCCCAATTCTGAATAATTACAAATTGCTATCTTTCCTTACTCTGTGATATACTATCTTTGATCCGGAATAACAGATTTTGATTATGTGGCAGGATACAGAGAAAGGCAGATCAAATGAAATTAGGAAACTACAAAGGACTTCGCGTTAGACGGCCGGACCTCACGGTAACAGAGGCGCAGGTCGACCGGGTTTTAAAAAAAGAGCAGCGCAAAAATGCCGTGGTATACAACATCGACGACCGCCCGGCCAACTGGGGCGACCCGGCCGTGATCGACTACATCCTCCGGTGTGACGGAAAAGCGGTCGCCAACGGGAAACGGCACAACTATCCCCTGCTTCTCGGCTCCCATACTTTTGTCAAAGGATTCGAGGAAGCGATCATCGGGCATCAGATCGGGGATGTGTTTGAAGTCGCCACTACCTTTCCCTTAAACTACCGCGTCAGCGAATTATCGGGGCGGGTCGGAGTTTTCAGCATTCGTTTAAACGCAATCCGTCTTCCGGAATACCAGACGCTGGACGATGATTTTGCCCGGGATTTTTCTGACTATGATACGTTGGGAGAGTGGTGCAGTGCAATCCGGGAAGAGCTGACCGAACGGCGGCAGACTTCCGCCAGCGAAAAACTGTCCCGGGAACTGTTAGATCAGATTATTGCGGACTCAAAGATTCCCATCGACCGCAAGCTGAAAAACGATGTGTTCGAGTCCCTGTATGAAGATTTCCTCTTTGAACTGGAAGACAACGGCATGTCCCTGGAAACTTACTGCAAGCGTTCCCGGCAGACGCCGAAACAGATCCGCAGTCAGAAAATGGAGGAAGCGGTCCGTGTCATTCAGTCCGAATCTGTCCTCCACGCCATCATCGACCGGGAACATCTGCTGGTCTCCGCGGAAGAAATTTACGAGGAAATGACCGCACTGGCCGAAGAAGAGGGCGAGGATTACGATACTTTCACACAGATGATCGGCGAGGAAGAGATGGACAGTATTCTGGATCAGCTCGGTCTGGAGAAAGCGCTGCAGTTCGTGATGGATCACGCCATTTATGTTGACGAAGACCTGTGAGCTGTTTTATAAAGAAAATCAATCTTAAAGACGCTCCGGATCAACCTATGCAGGATAATCCGAATCCTGCGCCGGAAAACAGGTATAAAAAAACTCCTCTTACAGATACTAATCCCAGGTGAACGAAAGAACTGTCACCTGAAATCTGTGAAAGGAGTTTTATTATTATGTCTGATAAACAGAACAGAAATCCCGAAGACGGCTGCGACTGCCTGGGGCAGTCCGCCTCCGCGACGGAGCAGACCGGACTGATTCCCTCCGCTCCCCTCAAGAAAAGTGAAATCGAGGCGTATCGCATGATGTATCCCTACCCGCCGCCGCTCGTAAAAAAAGAAGACGACCACGCAAAATAGTGCCTGCCTGATTGCACCAATTAAAGTGTTGCTCTGCGAAATGTCCGCCCTGTGGGTACTTCGCACAAACGCCTACACCACCTGGTGTTGCAGCCACTTCCTGCTCCGGAAACGGATACTGAAGATAATCCCGCGGACGGTCCAGTCGGTAAACATGCCGATCCAGACAGCAATCGGGCCAAACCCCTGCACCCGGCAGAGGTACACGCAGAGCGACACCCGGCAGACCCACATGCTGACCGTGGAGAGAATCATGGAAAACTTCACATCCCCGGCCGCCCGCATGCCATAGCCGGGGATAAAGGCCAGTGTCCAGACAAAAGGTTTTATGATCGTAATCCACTTCATCATGAAATAGCACAGATCCGCGCTGGTCTGCTCCATCCCCGCGATCTGCGTAACCGGCCTGGTCAGCACAAGTGTCAGCAGCGCAGTGACAACAACGGTCACTTCTGCGATCAGACTCAGCTTTATAATATAGTACACTGCCTGATCTTTTTTCCCGGCGCCGATACACTGCCCGACAATCGTCATCAGGCCGATTCCGACACCCATTGCCGCTACGCTGTTTAGATACTCCAGAATGTTGGTCATGGCCTGCGCGGAAATGGTGGTCGTCCCGAGCGTAGAAACCGTGGACTGGATCGCCAGCTTTCCAAACTGGAACATCCCATTCTCAATACCGGTCGGAATGCCCACCGAAAGTATCACCGCAATCAAAGCCAGCTCCGGCCGGATTTTGGCGTAATTCCGTATCACAATCGTCTGCTTATCTCTCCGCTGCAGACAGATCATCACCACCGCCATGACAATCCTGGAAAACAGGGTGGAAAGTCCGGCTCCCAGCACACCCATATCCAGACCAAAAATCATAATCGCATTCCCGGCGATATTGATCCCATTGCAGATGACAGAGATGATCATAGGCATGCGGGAATTTCCCTCCGCCCGGAAAAAAGCTGCATTGGCATTAAACAGCGCAATAAACGGGTAGGAAAGCGCAGTCACCAGAAAATAAGTCCGGGACGCCTCCATCACATCCGCCTCTACCTGCCCGAAAATCAGCCGCAGCAGAGGATTGCGGAAAGCCACGCAGAGCACTGTAATCGCCAGGGAAATCACCAGCATCGTGAGAAACACCTGTCTGGCCGCACGATTGCACTCCTCCGTCTCCTGTTTCCCCAGATATTGGGAGCAGACAATCGTACCGCCCGCCGCCAGAGCCAGGAACACCTGGAGCATCAGATTGTTGATGGAATCCACCAGGGACACCGCCGAGATAGTGGCGCTGCCCACATTGCTGACCATCACCGTGTCGATCGTGCCCATCAATGCGTTCAGCACCTGCTCGATCATCAGCGGCACCAGAAGCAAAAGCAGGTCGTGGTTATTGAATAGTAAATCCTCTTTTTGGATTCCCAGCTTGTTTAAAACCATTTCTTTCCCTTTCTCCGCGGCCAGTCATAAGTTCAGAAAGTATTCTGACCAGGATTCAGAGATTATTTTACACGTATTTTTCCAAAAAGCAACAGAAAATCAGTGATTATATTTCTATCATTTTTTGCAAAACGAAAAAGCAGACCATGTCTGCCCTTCCTGCTCGCGTGCGAATTTCAACGCTTCTCATCTCATACTCGCTCCAGACTTCGCCGATGGTCTCGCAATACCGGAAAAAATTTCAACAGCTGTCTTCGGACTGATATAAGTTGAACATAGCGGATCGTGCCCTGGCGAAATCAGCAGCATAAAATTTTGGAGCAGGCTCGTCGCCTGCTCCGCTTTTACCAGAATTGTTCTCTTTCTCTTCCCCACCGGAACACCTTCAGATGCGCAATCGCACCCTGGTAGTCCGCCTGTTCCTCCAGGATCCGGCACAACAATTTCTCTGCTTTTTCCCTGTTTCCAAGCCCGAACTCACCCAGGGCTCTCAGATAATTACAGTAGAGCCGGTTTCTCAGCGCAATATCCTCCTGATATACTTCAATCTCCGGCAGCGACACCGCGAAAAAGTCATATTCCACTTCGTCCATAAGATGTTTTTCCCCGTAAGTAACCAGGCGGGAAAATGCCTCCTGCGCCTCTGCCTCTCTCCCCAGCGCCCGCTTTGCAAGTCCCTGGTAAAAAATGTAATCGGAGGGCTGGTCGTTATAGTACAGCACCGGTTCCGGCTCCGGCGGTCCGGCGGCTGCCCGCGCAAGATATTCCGCAGATTTTTCCTCATCACCCAGCTTATGGTACGCCAGTCCCATGTAATAATGCGCCTGGTTATCCGGCACATTGGGAAGCTTTCCCTCCCCCAGATTCGCCGGATACTGCATGGACGCCTCCAGCCGCTCCAGCGCTTCCCGATACCTGCTGTGATCGATATCATCTGCCGCAAGCTGAATCAGAGCATATCGATACTGGCTGCTGACCTTTCCCTCGCCGCCCTCCCAGGGATGGAACTGGCGGAAGGAAAGGCGCTCCAGCGCTGTCTCGTATTCCCCCTCACAATTCAGCAGTGTAGCCCAGCGCAGGAAAAGATCATCCCGCTGCACAACCTGTTCGCGGTGCATCTCCATGACAGCCAGGCGCTCCCCCACCGGGCGGTTCGCCCTGGCCAGAAGCTGGTCATATTCCAGCCACAGACGGGGGTATCCCACATCCAGTTCACATGCTTTCTCCATGGCTCGCAGTGCTTTTTCTGTATTATTTTCTTTATTATAATAAGCGATCGACAGATTCCTGTGCGCCACGGCCAGATCCTGTTTTTCAGCCACGGCCGTCTCCCAATGTTCCACAGCGGCGGCATACTGTTTTTTATCATAGAGCAGGTTTCCAAGATAATAGTGCGCCATGGGCGCTGTCCCCAGTGCGGAGACAGCGCTGTTTAAAATCGCAATTTCTTCCACCCGGTTCGGAAAAATGCAATCCGGCCGCATCGCCTCCGCTCTCTCATAACATTCCGCCGCGGAGCGCTTCCGTCCCATGCGGCTTAGGACAAATCCCTGATAATACAGGCACAGAGGATTCTGCTCCGGGGAAGTCTGTAAAATATCCAGCGCATCCTCATACAGCCCGACCTGTATATAATCCAGCGATAGCGTCAGGTAATTGTGCGCCTGCTCCCGCATAAGGCTGACCCAGGCTGCCCGGATGTCGTTTTCCGAGTTCTGTTTGTCGGTTGCTCCGGTTCCCTTGCCACTCTCTGCAAGCTGCGCATCAGACGCGCCAGCTTTCCCACTGGACTTTAAAAATTGCACCATAATCGTCACGGTCGAATCCGATTCACTATACGGCTGCAGCAGCATTTTCTCGTATTGACATCCCATGTTAAGTGGGTCAATCTCCAGGCTCTCCTCTAAGAACCGCTTCGACGTCCGCCCCAGCCTGCGCAGCATCGCAGCTTTCATCGTCCGCGCCTTATCGCTGTGCCAGTTCCGCAGCATGGATTTTTCCGCAAAATCCAGAGCCACCTCAAAATTACTGCTTCGCGCCTCCAGGCAGGCCAGGCGATAAAACGCAGCGCTCTGGGTCTCCGCGCTCCAGGCTGCCTTATAAAAAGCATCGTATGCCGCGTCCGACTGTCCGTCAGCGTCCAGCGCCAGCCCCAGGTTAAAATAAGCTTCTCCCATGTAGGGGTTCGGATTCCGCCGGGTCTGTTTTTTGATTGCCGCCTCAAAATAAGGAATGCTCTCCCGGATCTGTCCGCGCCGCAACAACAACAGTCCGTAACCGTTATTCAGGCGAATATCCGTCGCATCACGCCGCAGCCCCTCCAGATAATAGTCCGCCGGTTCCCGTGTCGCGTGGCGGTACTGTTCCAGATGCTGCGCTGCCAGATAAAGTTCCTCCAGGCTATCGATTTCCTCCGGCTTCGGAAGCGGCTGCGCGGGCTTCGGCACCGGCTCCTCTTTCTGCACAAACAGCGTATAGCTCACCAGCGTTTTTCCATCGCAAATGACATTCACATGATAATCCGTATCCGCGCCCGGAGCAGCAAACGACAGGCAGAAACATCCCTCCGGATTCAGATTCTCAACACGCCGGATCCACTCTTCGCCCTGCCTGTGGATCACAATCTCCGCCTCCGGATATACACCGGTCACATAGACACGCAGTTCCATCTTCTCCCTGCCCTGCCGCGTCAGGCTCACCGCCGCGTCCTTTGTCGCATTTCCGACTCGCCCCACACCCTTATAGGGCATAAAATACTGTACGAATGTCTTCTCCTCCTGCGGTTTTAACCAGGTAAAATCCGGCTGGTTGTCCGTGTACACGCCGGTCATCAGTTCGATATAAGGGCCGTCCTCCTCCGTCAGGTTCCGATCCCACATCCGGCCGAAATCCCCATTTCCCCAGGTCCACTGTTTTTTGCCCGGCGCGATATGGTGATCCGCCACATGGAGAAGCCCGGCATCCAGGCTCTCATCGTAGTTACCGATAAAATCAAAATCCGAGTGTGCCGCCATGTAGGAGGTCGGCACCTTCACATTTTTATAGTGGGAAATGTCGACTCCCGCGGAATAATCCCACTTATAGTATTCACCCGTCGCAATGGGAAAAGTAGAAACCGCCCGCTTTCCGTGATCCATCACAGCGGTCACATCCGGCGGAAACACGGAATAGGTGTGGTCGTTTACCGGAACCGCCGGATTCGCCCACCACAGAAAGGTCTGCGGGAAATCGGTCCCGTTGTAGAGCTGCCCGCGTATCTCGATATAGGCTTTCCCCGGATAAAGGGAAATTGCTGCCAGCCCCTTTGTCCCGCACATCCGGTCCGTCTCGCCGACATAGACTGTTGCGGATCCGTCTTCCTTTTGTTCCAGTGTAACATCCACCGGCGCAAAGGTGGTCGGCCGGTGATGCTGCGGCCAGTTAAACTCGATCCCGCCGGAAATCCACGGTCCGGCCAGCCCCACAAGCGCCGGCCTGATCACATGATTATAGTACACAAAATCATACCCGTTCGTCTTGTCATATGCCCGCTGAATCCGACCTCCCAGTTCCGGCAGAATCATGACCTTCAGATACTCATTTTCCAGAAAAACCGCCCTGTACTCCGCATCGGTTTTATCATCGGAAATCTTCTCCGTCACCGGCAGCGGATAAATTTTTCCGCTACTGCCCTGATATGCCCGTTTTTCAATAAAAAGCGGGTATTTCTCCGGCTGTCCCGCCTGATATGTAGGGATGGTGACAGTCTCCTCCCATACATTGACTGTCTTTGTGGTATCCATTCTATTCCTTCTTCTGAATCAAATTCATTTCAAGCCTGTCATTCATGTTCCTAAATACTATACATATTAAAATATTTCTGTGCCTCACCAGACGAAACATTCAGTTTTTCCTGCAGTCTGCTCAATATGTCATTGACTGAGGCTCCGAAAAGTAATCCGGTTTCTACAATTCCTCTCGCTTCTCCTTTTGTTTCCCCTCTTGCTTCTCCTCTCGCTTCTCATCTCACTTCTACTCTTTTTTCAAGTTAATCAAATAATGTACAAATTAGATTCACCTAATTTTAATAAACATGATTATCTATTTTTATTTTTATTGCTCCCGCCACTGCCATAAAGACTATTTTATCCGGCATATGATCATCGTTATACTTTACTGCGGCATCTGCAATACTATTTCCCGATGCGCTCCGATTTAAAAATATTTGAAGTAATTCAAATAAATCTCTGTTGTTTTTATTGTGAAAAATTAATTCTGTATTTCTTGCCTCCACCAGATGCATCGGATAATCATTGATAAACTCCGCCACATCCTCCGGAAGATTCAGCATTTCGTGCAAAGATTTTGCCCCATCCCACGGCTTTTCCCCATAATACCCAATTACCGTAATCCCCGGGCCAACTTTCTCCGCTTGTCTCAGTTTTGACAAATATTCATCCTCTGTCAAACCTTTAGCATCCGCATACTTTCTGGCATTACTATCATACTGCTTTTTGTATGTAGCATAATCATACCCCATCACACGCAATGGCATGGCATAATGGATATGCTCCTGATGGTCCAGTCCCAGCATAACCAGACGAACACCCAAACCCGTAGATTTCTTCTGAATCTTAATATTATCCCTGGATGCCTGAACAGACTCTGCATATTCCCGATGTTCCAGCACAGTAGAACCCTCTGTATCAACTTCCTCCAGTTCATCCGGCTGAATAATTTGCTTTCCACGAAACAAAACTGCATTGAAAAAATCCGCAAATTCCTCGTTGCCGTTCCAATAGTTTTTCAGAACTATATCCGGCTTTAGTTTCTGTTTCCCCGCCAAGTAAACTCTCCTCCTTCTTTTGTCCACATGGATGAGAAAACCAGTGTATTTTTGCTTATCGACATTTTACCATTGTCGCATACAGAAAGCAATCTGAAA
>JAJBTR010000168.1 GCA_020860745.1 Lachnospiraceae bacterium
AAAACATGTCAACTTCGCCGTCGCCGTCAAAGTCAAATAATTCATCCATAAAACCAGCCATCATAATCCCTCCGCAGTGTAAATGTTTTTGAGCGCTCATCGCTTCCATGCTTATATTACCACATGAAACCGGATAGGGAAAGTTTTGCGTAATGTTTATTTGGGATTGCATTTTATCTCGCGATATTTTATAATAAACTCACTTCACGAAAACATTCTTTCTCTGAGTGATTTCTGCGCCGGACGCAGAGATATTTTTCTGCGCACGGTTATTCGCGCGGAAGAATGAAAAGCCGGAAATCAGGCAGGAATTCTAAGATTTAACTCACAGCAGTATACACGGAAGAAAATTAAAAACAGGATTGACTTTTCTTATAAACTATACTAATATGTTACCAGAGAAGCGAACATAAGTTCGAGAAGGAGAAAATATGGCAAAAGAAGATAGAAAAGATGATAAATTAAAGGCACTGGACGCTGCAATCGCACAGATTGAGAAGCAGTATGGCAAGGGTTCCATTATGAAGCTGGGAGATCCGAATATCCATATGGATGTGGAGACGATTCCCACCGGCTGCCTGAGCCTGGATATTGCGCTTGGACTCGGCGGTATTCCACGGGGGCGTATCGTGGAGGTATACGGACCGGAGTCCAGCGGTAAGACGACAGTCGCTCTGCACATGGTCGCCGAGGTGCAGAAGCGGGGAGGTATTGCGGGATTCATTGATGCGGAGCACGCGCTGGATCCGGCTTACGCGCGCAATATCGGCGTGGATATTGACAATCTTTACATATCCCAGCCGGATAACGGTGAGCAGGCGCTTGAGATTACGGAGACGATGGTTCGTTCCGGAGCGGTGGATATCGTGATTGTGGACTCTGTAGCGGCCCTTGTCCCGAAGGCGGAGATTGAGGGAGACATGGGAGATGCCCATGTGGGACTGCAGGCGCGGCTTATGTCCCAGGCGCTCCGGAAGCTGACCGCTGTCATCAGCAAGTCCAATTGCATCGTGATTTTTATCAACCAGCTCCGTGAGAAGGTTGGGGTTATGTTTGGCAATCCGGAGACGACGACCGGCGGACGGGCGCTGAAGTTTTATGCTTCGATTCGTCTGGATGTGCGTCGGGTAGATTCTCTCAAACAGAGCGGAGAGGTCATCGGCAATCATACCCGGATCAAAGTTGTGAAGAATAAAGTGGCGCCGCCGTTTAAGCAGGCTGAGTTTGATATCATGTTCGGAAAAGGAATTTCCCGGGAAGGCGATATTCTGGATCTGGCAGCGGACATTGATGTGATCAACAAATCCGGCGCGTGGTATGCTTACAATGGTGAGAAGATCGGACAGGGAAGGGAGAACGCCAAGAATTTCCTGGCGGAGCATCCGGAGATCTGTGCGGAGGTCGAGGCGAAAGTGAGAGATCATTATGATCTGGACGGGAAACGGGCGGCGGAGGCTGCAGCGCAGGCAGAGGCGGAGAAAACGGAATAGCAAACGAGAATCAAAGAGGTAAAACAGGGAAAAAAGGAAGACTTCTGATCTGTACCGATGAGATGGTTTTTCCTCTCTATGAAAAGGAGGCAGTTTCCTGGCAACTGACCGAGGGCGGCGAGCTGGATGCTGAAACGTGGGATCGTCTGTGCCGGGAGGTTTTAAATAAGCGCGTGATCCGGCGTGCCATGTTTCTGTTGGAGAAAATGGATCGGACAGAGCTCCAGATCAGACGAAAGCTGCGCGATAATCATTACCCGGAAGAACTGATCGATGTGGCTGTGGACTACGTGAAGTCGTACCATTACATAGATGATCTGCGCTATGCGGAGGTTTATATCCGGTCTCATCAGTCGGATAAGAGCAGGGCACAGCTGAGGGCAGCGCTGCAGCAGAGAGGCGTTCCATCCGATCTGATTGCGCAGGCGATGGAGGAAGCTTATGAGGATTGTGAGGAAGAGCTGATTCGGAAGCTGCTCCTCCAGAAGCAGTATAATCCCGAGCATATGGATCGGAAACAGAAGTACCGCATTTATCAGTGTCTGTTGCGGAAAGGCTTTTCGAATTCTCAGATTATGCGTCAGATGGACTTGACATAGGATTGAAAAAAGTATAAAATCAAGTAGTTGTAGTTTATGACTGATTAAATATCATTATTTATTTATTATATGCACAATGAAACTAAATAAGGAGGTGCACCTGAGGTGCAGACTGGTATAGCAGTGGCAATCACGGCTGTTATCGCGATAGTCATCACCTTTTTCATCACGTATCGCATAGCGTTATCCCGTTTTAAGAAGGACACGGAAGAGAAGATCGGAAGTGCGGAGGAGCGGGCACGCAGCATTATTGATGAGGCAGTGAAGAGCGCGGAGTCGAAGAAGCGGGAAGCTTCGCTCGAGATTAAGGAAGAGTCGCTCCGAACGAAGAATGAGCTCGATAAGGAGATCAAAGACCGCAGGGCGGAGATTACACGCAACGAGAGACGTATTGAGCAGAAAGAGGCTAATCTGGATAAGAAGCTGGAAGCTGCCGAGCGTCGCGAGCAGAGTTTCGCTGCAAAGGAAGAGGACATTAAGCGTCAGAGAGCCGAGGTTGCAAAGTTAAATGAGGAACGCATTCAGGAACTGGAAAGAATTTCAGGACTCACCTCTGAACAGGCAAAAGAATATCTCTTAAAAACTGTTGAAGAAGATGTAAAACTTGATACGGCAAAGCTGATCAAAGAAATGGACAACAGGGCGAAGGAGGAAGCGGGAAAGAAAGCCAGAGAGTATGTGGTCAACGCGATTCAGAAATGTGCGGCTGATCATGTGGCGGAGACAACGATTTCCGTTGTACAGCTTCCGAATGATGAGATGAAGGGGCGGATCATTGGCCGTGAAGGACGCAATATCCGTACACTGGAGACGATGACAGGCGTAGATCTGATCATCGATGACACTCCGGAAGCCGTCATCCTGTCAAGCTTTGATCCGATTCGCCGTGAGGTGGCCCGTATCGCCCTTGAAAAATTAATCGTGGATGGCCGTATACACCCTGCCAGAATCGAAGAAATGGTTGAGAAGGCGCAGAAGGAAGTGGAGCGCGTGATTCGTGAGGAGGGCGAAGCCGCTACTCTGGAGGTAGGCGTGCACGGGATACATCCCGAGCTTGTCCGTTTGCTGGGACGTATGAAGTTCCGCACAAGCTACGGACAGAATGCATTAAAGCATTCCATTGAGGTGGCCCAGATTGCCGGGTTGCTGGCGGCGGAGGTCGGCGTTGATGTAAGAACTGCCAAACGTGCCGGTTTGCTCCATGATATTGGCAAAGCGGTGGATCACGAGATGGAGGGATCCCACATTCAGCTGGGGGTTGTTCTGTGCAGAAAGTATAAGGAATCTGCAGTAGTGATCAATGCGGTGGAAGCACATCATGGTGATGTGGAGCCGGAGTCTCTGATTGCGTGTCTGGTGCAGGCGGCTGATACAATTTCAGCGGCTCGTCCGGGAGCAAGACGCGAGACACTGGAAACATATTCAAACAGATTGAAAAAGCTGGAAGACATAACTAACAGTTTCAAGGGTGTAGATAAATCTTTTGCAGTTCAGGCGGGCAGAGAAATTCGTATTATGGTGGTTCCTGAGCAGGTTAGTGACGCTGACATGGTGCTGCTGGCCAGAGATATTTCCAAACAGATTGAGTCTGAGTTGGAGTATCCGGGTCAGATCAAGGTCAATGTGATCCGTGAGAGCCGTGTCACAGACTACGCGAAGTAGGATAGAATGAGCGCAAGCGGGAAGAATGCAGTGGTGCATTCGGCGAGCGGCAAAATGCGATCATGAATCACAGATTTATGATATGACAGCCATAGTACACAGTTCGTATGATGTAGGATGGACAGATCCCCGTAAATTCTCGTCTGAGAGTTTACGGGTTTTCTGATACTACAAGGCGCTGTTCACGGCGCATGCGGTATGGAGAGACGTGAGTAGCTGTAGAGGGTCTATTAATGAAGTTGATTTCATGGAATGTAAACGGGCTGCGTGCCTGTGTAAAAAAAGGATTTCTGGAGTATTTTAAACAGGCGGATGCTGATATATTCTGTCTGCAGGAGACGAAGCTTCAGGCGGGACAGATCGAACTTGATCTGGAAGGATATGAACAGTATTGGAACTATGCTGAGAAGAAAGGGTATTCCGGCACGGCTGTTTTTACGAAGAGGACGCCGCTGGCAGTCACCTATGGGATCGGCATTGAGGAGCACGACCATGAGGGACGTGTGATTACATTGGAGTTCGATCGGTTCTATTTTGTGACGGTTTATGTGCCGAATTCACAGAATGAACTGACGCGTCTGGATTACCGCATGCGATGGGAAGACGATTTTCTGGCTTATATTTGCGGGCTCGAAGAAAAAAAACCGGTAATCTATGCCGGTGACCTGAATGTAGCGCACCAGGAAATTGATCTGAAAAACCCGAAGACGAATCACCACAATGCGGGATTTACGGATGAAGAAAGAGAAAAGATGACAAACGTGCTGAAAAGTGGTAAAATTGATACGTATCGGTATTTTTACCCGGATCAGACAGGAGTCTATTCCTGGTGGTCCTACCGACGCCGGGCCAGAGAGACGAATGCCGGATGGCGTATTGACTATTTTATTGCCTCAGAGAGCTTAAAGGATGCATTGTGTTCCGCGGATATTCATACGGATGTTCTGGGATCGGATCATTGTCCGGTGGAACTGATTGTGGAACTGTGAGGAAGAGTATGAGAAATCATCATGGAAAAGAACCTCAGACTTTGCGGCGCAGGCGGGAGATAGAACGAAAGCGCAACAGACGGAAAGAGATATTCAGCTGGATCCGTATGTTTGTGATCGCAATGGCGGCGGTATTTGTCGTCACCCGTTTTATCATTATCAATGCAAATGTTCCGTCAGGCTCTATGGAGACAACGATTATGACGAATGACCGTCTGATCGGGTTCCGTTTTTCTTATTGGTTCGATGAGCCGGAGCGGGGAGATATCATCCTGTTTCACTATCCGGTAGATGAATCTGTTATTTATATTAAGCGGGTGATCGGACTGCCCGGTGAGACAGTGGAAATCCGGGAGGGACATATTTATATCAACGGCAGTGATACGCCGCTGGAGGAGAATTATCTTCCGGAGGAATGGTATCAGGCAAACGACGGTTATTATTTTGAGATTCCGGAGGACTGTTATTTTGTCCTCGGGGACAACCGCAATAGCTCCGCAGACAGCAGATACTGGGCGGAGGAAGCAATAGAGGCGGGGCTGGCTTCTACGGAAGAGGAAGCGATTCAGTACAGTTATGTGAAGAGTGACAAGATCCTGGGCAAGGCAATTTTTACTTACTACAGTTCGTTCAGGAACCTTACCAATACGGCAGATTATTCGGCAGAATGAGGATAGAAAAAATTGTAACTGCATAAATTGAGACAGTTGCAGAAGATTAAAAAATGAGGAGATAGTTTATGGAAACGACAGAGACAGTAAAAATGGAAGAGGAAACGGCGGTGGAGGTTGCAGCGGAAGAAGTTGCGGCATCTGGG
This sequence comes from Lachnospiraceae bacterium, assembly GCA_020860745.1. Classification (GTDB taxonomy): domain Bacteria; phylum Bacillota; class Clostridia; order Lachnospirales; family Lachnospiraceae; genus Eubacterium_I. The sequence continues at coordinate 5,558 of JAJBTR010000168.1, forward strand.
GAGGCTCTGGCAGCAGATGCGGCCATGGCATCTGAGGAGGCAGCGGCTACAGAAGAGGCTGCGGCATCTGAGGAAACAGAAGCAGCGGAAGAAGTCGCGGCAGTTGATGAAACAGCAACAGGAGAAACTGCAGCCGTGAAGAAGGACGAGAAGTCTGCAGAGACGATGGAGGACATGGGGAAAGCCCTGGAGGAATCCTACAAGATGATGGGCGACGGTGAGCATGATACAGACGCACTGCTGGCATGGGCGAAGATTAAGGAACTTTATGAGACAAAAGAGAACCTGACCGTGGAAATCAGCGGGGTCGTCAACAAGGGCGTAATTGCCATGGTAGAGGGGATCCGCGGGTTTATCCCGGCTTCCAGACTGAGCCTGCACAGAGTAGATGATCTGAATGAATGGCTGGGGAAGGCGATTCAGGTTCGAGTGATCACTGCGGATCAGGAGTCTGACAAGCTGGTGCTTTCTGCCCGCGAAATCTTAAAAGAGGAGCGGGAGAACGCGAAGAAATTAAAATTATCTGCTGTTGAGGTAGGCAGTATCTTTACCGGGAAAGTGGACAGCATTCAGGATTACGGCGTTTTTGTTGACCTGGGCGATGGTATTTCCGGTCTCGTCCATGTTTCCCAGATTGCCCTGGAGCGCGTAAAGCATCCGTCGGATGTACTGAAAAAGGGGCAGGAAGTCCGTGTAAAAGTAATCGGCAAGCAGGATGGCAAGCTGAAACTTAGTATCAAGGCGCTTCTGGAGCAGAAAAAGAAAGATGAGGAAGTGAAGGTGTCAATCCCGAAAGCGGAGTCGATCGGCACTTCCATGGGAGATCTGCTGAAGAACCTGAAATTATAGACATGCGCCAAAGAGAGGAATTCGTATGGCTGCGAATCGAATCATTCATGAAACGGGGAAAGTGTTTGATTGTTCTCCGTTTCATGGCAAATATGCTACGATAGATATGACAGGTCAGGATGTGGGATATGCCCGCGTGGGTATTGTTTCCTCAGGAAAGGATTATATTCTGTTCCGGTTTCGGGGGAAGCGCGGACTGGCAGCAAAAGCATATATAAAGTCTCTCACGGAGGTCAGGATGACGGAGCGCATGCTGCGAAAAGAGACGGAGTTTGAGGCGGAAGACTGGGATGAGGAAGTTAACCCGTTCTGCTATTTTGTGGGAGAACGGTGTGATATCCATATGCACCAGACCAGGATGTTCGAGGCGACACCCGGATTTTTCGGAGCAAAAATTCTCTATGTGGATCAGCAGAATGGTCTGATCCGTATCAAAGAGAACAGTAAGCAGTTTAATGTAAGCATATCAATGATCTGTGGTATCATGCAGACTTAGGATCTGTCACAAAATAACTTATCCGGCACTATCTGCACAGGTTATTTTGTGCATGTTCCTTAATATGGGAGATTCAGTATGGACAAAAAGATTTTAGCCCGCCCGGCCTATAATCTGGATAACACAAAGCTGGAAGAGGCAATGGCGGATTATAACGCATCCAAAAATGATCTGAAAAAGCTGGAGGAACTGATTCGGATTTTTAAAGAGGCCTATGTGATTGTACCGGTGGCTTTCCCGAAAAAGGCGGATGTCCGGATTCTGATGAAGATGCTGAACGGAGTGCCTTTGAAAAAGGGGGAAAATCTTCCGCTGTTCCCTGTCACGGTCACAGATTCCAACGGCAATAAGTATTCTCCTGTTTTTACCTCACGGGATAAGGTACAGGAGACAAAGGATTTTCCTTATATGATTCGTGTGCCTGCAGCGCAGGTGGTTGAGAATACTTTAAAAAGTAAGGCAAATCTGGCAGGCGTTCTGGTTAATCCGCAGACCGGCGGCTTTGTGTTCCGGAAAAAAGCTTTTGAGACAGATTTTTCCGCTCAGACATCAAAGCGGCAGGTAAAAAAAGTTACGAAAGAGGAGTTTCTGGTTCTTGCACGCAATACGGTGGAGAAAGGACAGATTCCGAAACTCCTGTTTGAGCGTAAGGGAGATTTTGTCCGGGAGCTGGAGGAGAGAGGCGGGGAGTTCCTGCGGGAGCTTTACGCCAAACCGTATGGAGATAAGCTGCCGAGTCCTTATGCAACGGAGGATTTCAGCACCATGTCTCTGAATATCAATGAGGAGACGACAGCAATCTGTGTGGAGCTCCCGCAGAAGGGGCTTGTGGCTCACATGGCCCGCGCCGCTTATATTGTATGGAATCCGCAGACGGATGAGGTTCATTATTATATGATCGAGAAAGGGCTGCGGGGAGAGGAGGATGTTCTCTGCAATATCACGCCGGAGGGGAAGCATCAGGAACTGATGACAGCTCCGCCTACCGGCAGTGAGCTGACTGCGGTACTTGATCTGATCCGTGAGGAAAAGGAAGAGGAAGAGTAAAATTTAATTTTTCCCGCCATAGAAAAGACAGTTCGTTTGTACCATCCTGTCTATAAACAAAACCAGGGCTGCTTTTTAAATACGGTATATTTTGTATGAAAGAAGATGGGAGCCATGGGTTTTGCGCACATGGCTCCTTTGTACGTTTGCAGAGATATTGGGAGCAAAACACCAGCGATGCTGTTTACATCCTGCTCGGGGAATGCAGGGCTGCATCGCTTTGAGTTCGATTTATATGAGAGTGGAGGAATTCGCAGTGTACACACTGAGGACGGAACAGAGTTTTGATTCTGCACATTTTCTGGCCGGTTATGACGGGAAGTGCAGCAACATTCACGGTCATCGCTGGCGCATTGTGGCGGAGATTTGTGCTGAAGAATTGCAGGCGGAGGGGTCTTTTCGCGGAATGGTAACGGACTTCGGTGATATCAAACGCGATTTGAAAGAACTGGCGGATGCACATGACCATACTTTTATCTATGAACAGAATTCCCTGAAAAAATCCACAGTGCAGGCGTTGGAAGAGGAGGGATTTCATTTGCTTGAAGTCCCATTCAGACCTACGGCGGAAAATTTTGCCGGATATTTTTTTGAATTGCTCGTGCAGAAGGGTTATTCCGTGCGGGCGGTGGAGGTTTATGAGACTCCGAATAACTGCGCACGATATGAGAGATAGAGAGGAATATAACGGCAATGTCAAACTATAAGGTGGTGGAAATCTTCAGCAGCATCAACGGGGAGGGCCCCAGGCAGGGGCAGCTTGCTCTGTTTATCCGGATGCAGGGCTGCAATCTGGACTGCAGTTACTGCGATACCCGGTGGGCCAACGAGGAGGATGTAAAGTTTCACTGGACATCTACGGAGGAGATTCTTGACGTTGTGCAGCAGATGCACATCCGGAATATTACGCTGACCGGCGGGGAGCCGCTGCTTCAGGAGAATATTATGGAATTGCTGCAGGCTCTGGCCGCAGATCCCTGGCTGCGGGTGGAAATTGAGACGAACGGGAGTGTGCCGCTGGCACCTTTTGCCCGGATGGAAAATCCTCCCGCGTTTAACATGGATTATAAGCTGCCGGGGAGCGGCATGGAAGATAAAATGGTACTGGAAAATTTTGCTTTTCTGGGGCAGAAAGACGCAGTAAAATTTGTGGTCAAAGATTACGAAGACCTGTGCCGGAGCCGCGACCTGATCCGGGAGTATAATCTCACGGAGCGATGCCATGTTCTGCTGAGCCCGGTGTATGGTGAGATGGAACTGGAGAATATGGTTTATTTCATGCGGAATAACGGGATGAACGATGTGGCGATGCAGCTTCAGATACATAAAATTGTCTGGGACAGTGAGATGCGCGGGGTGTGATCGGGCGTATGAATTGTTGGATAAAGGTAACTATTCAGAGCAGCACTTCGCACTTGTTGCGAAGTGCGTCTGATAACGTAAATTACACAGGGAAAAGTCCCATCGCGCAGCGATTTTGAATGGACTTTTCCCCGTAACTGTGAAGGTACTGAGCAGTTACGGTTAAAGGAGAGACAGAATGGCGATTGACACGGAAGCGGTAAAAGAACATGTGAGAGGCCTGCTGGTAGCGCTGGGGGATGATCCGGACCGGGAGGGTCTGGCTGACACGCCGGACCGGGTAGCCCGGATGTACGAGGAAGTCTTCGAGGGGATGAATTATACCAACGAGGAGATTGCCCGGATGTTTGACAAGACATTTGAGGAGGATCTGACGTTTTCCCAGACCAACAGTGATTTTGTTATTGTGAAAGACATTGACATTTTCAGTTTTTGTGAGCATCATATGGCGCTGATGTATGATATGAGGGCAACTGTCGCCTATATACCGTACGGAAAAGTGATCGGAATCAGCAAGATCGCGCGGATTGCAGATATGGTTTCCAAACGTCTGCAGATTCAGGAGCGGATCGGGACGGATATCGCTGAGATTGTCTCAATGGTGACCGGTTCGGGCGACGTCGCGGTGCTGATTGAGGGATGCCACAGCTGTATGACAGCCAGAGGGATCAAAAAGACGGATGCGAAGACTTATACCTCTACGCTCCGCGGCAGATTTCAGACAGATATGATGCTGCAGACCAGGCTGAACCTGGCCATGTCCGTACAAGGGTAGTAGTCTCTGCCTATGAAGCGTAGAATCAGAAAATTGTACAGGGGTAGAAGAAAATGGAAACAGGGAGGATTTTATGAAAAAAGCGTTAGTGTTGTCAAGCGGCGGAGTGGATTCTACTACCTGTCTCGGACTGGCTGTAGAACAGTACGGGCGGGAAAATGTGGTTTCTCTGTCTGTGTTTTACGGGCAGAAGCATAAAAAGGAGATGGAGGCCGCGCAGAAAGTGGCGGACTGGTATCAGGTAGAGCATCTTACGCTGGATCTGGAAACAATTTTTCAATACAGCGATTGTTCCCTTTTGCCGCACTCAGATCGGGAGATTCCGCAGGAATCTTATGCGGAACAGCTGAAAAAAACAGAAGGCAGCCCGGTGTCTACCTATGTGCCGTTTCGTAACGGTCTGTTTCTCGCCAGTGCGGCGAGCATTGCCCTGTCAAAAGGATGCAGTGTCATCTATTATGGTGCGCATAGCGACGATGCCGCGGGAAATGCCTACCCGGATTGCTCCGATGCTTTTCACCGGGCCATGGGGGAGGCAATTTATCTCGGCAGCGGAGATCAGCTGACACTCGAGGCGCCCTTTGTCACCTGGACGAAAGCGGATGTGGTGCGAAAGGGACTGGAAATCGGGGTTCCCTACAAACTCACCTGGAGCTGTTACGAGGGCGGCGATAAACCCTGCGGAAAGTGCGGAACCTGTATCGACCGGGCACAGGCGTTTGCGCTGAACGGGGTTGAGGATCCGGCTCTTTTATAATTCAACTATGAGAAATATTGCGCTTTGATATTTTTAGAAGATATGAACCGCTCAGAATATGATATCGGACAGTAAAGGGAGAGAGGAGTAAGTATGTCATCAGGAAGAAAACGTGAGGAAGAGCAGGACCTGACTTTGCTGGGCAATCAGAAAAATAAATATCCGTCGGATTACGCGCCGGAGATGCTGGAGACGTTTGAAAACAAGCATCCGGAGCATGATTATTTTGTGAAGTTTAACTGCCCGGAGTTTACTTCTCTGTGTCCGATTACAGGGCAGCCGGATTTTGCGACGATCACGATCGCTTACATTCCGGAAAAAAGGATGGTGGAGAGTAAGTCGCTGAAATTATATCTGTTCAGCTTCCGGGAACACGGTGATTTTCATGAGGACTGCGTCAATATTATCATGAATGATCTGATCCGATTGATGGACCCTAAGTATATCGAGGTGTGGGGGAAATTTACCCCGCGGGGCGGGATTTCTATCGACCCATACTGCAATTACGGAAAGCCCGGTACGCGCTGGGAGGAGGTTGCCTGGAACCGTCTGGCAAACCACGATCTTTATCCGGAGAAAGTGGATAATCGGTGACAAAGCAGGAAAATGTACAGGGAAGCCTGAAATACAGGTAGCTATTCGGGACAGTACTCTGCACTTGCTGCGAAGTGCGTCTGATGACGTAAATTACACAGGGAAAAGTCCCATC